>VGSG01000041.1 GCA_016875095.1 Deltaproteobacteria bacterium | reverse complement strand
CTCAAGCGAAAGTATATAAGAAAGGGAATCGGTGCGCAGAGCCCGATAGGGCGGCGCGCGAATGAGATACGCAGGAAGCCGGTCCCGCATGGCCGGTCGAGGAGGGCCACGGGAGGATTCCCGTGCTGGGGGTCGGCCCTTTGACTATTCTCCGGGAAGCTGTTAAATTTATATGTTTGAATGAAAGAGGAGGCCCCACAGAGGGCTTCCCGCCAATACGCGCCCGCTCCTTTCACGACGGTTGGTTCTTATGCTCGCCGCGGATTTGATAAGGCTCTCCTGGTTGCAGATCTATCGCAATAAGAGGCGGTACAAGGGCGCTTTTCTTGGAATTTCCCTGGGGATCGGAGCGCTCATCACGGTGCTCACCATCGGCGATTCGGTGGAAAGCAACCTGGGCTACAATCTGGAGGTCTTGGGCAGCGCGACTATTGTGAAGGCGGAATGGGATTTCGCCAGAACTGTGCGTTGGCACCAGGGCGAGTACTCCAACAAGGACATAGAAGATCTCAAAGGACTTCCCGGGGTTCTAGCGGTGGCGCCGGCAGTTTGGAGCCGTGAGAAAGAGGTCCATTACCGTCGAGAGAAGATGAGCGCGAAGCTCATGGGAGTGGACCCCGATTTCTTCAGGGCGTTACATCTCCCGGTCTCCAAGGGGCGTATCTTCACCGGAGAAGACATCGAGCAGCGCCGACACGTGTGCGTGATCGGCAAGAAAGTGGAAAACAAGTTCTTTGGTGAAGGCTCGCCATCCCTCGACCAGGTGATTGCAATGCACGGCCGGTCCTTTCGGGTGATCGGCGTTTTAGGCGGCGCGGAGGACCAGGAACTCCTGGAGAGCATACTGCTGCCCATATCTGTGGCCAAGAGCCAATTCCCGGCGATGGACAAAATCCGGGACGTCTATATTCGAGCGGTCAATTGGGACGTGGTGCAAAATCTCAGAGAGGCCGCGGAAAATCTACTGCGAGCGAATCAGCCGGGATACGCCAGCGCCATTCACGTGAAATATTATGCAGAGAGCCTGAATATCATCAAGACCATCATCTTTGTATTTAAATTCTTTGTCTATGCGGCCATCGGAGTGACTCTGGCCCTAGGCGGACTGGGCATTACAAACGTCATGCTGGCCGTGGTGAGCGAACGCACCCGTGAAGTGGGACTGCGCAAAGCAGTGGGCGCCACGGAACCCATGATCATGCTCCAGTTCATGTGTGAGTCACTCACGGTGAGTCTGATAGGCGCGGCCGTGGGCATGACCCTGGGTATTATTGCCGTCTATTTCCTTAGTAACGCGTTGGATATGGACCCCAATTACGCGGTCATGGTCGCGAGCCTCTTTTGGTCGGTAATTCTGGGCATAGTCATCGGCGTGCTCTCAGGAGTGATCCCTGCGCGGAAAGCAGGGAAGCTGGACCCAGTCGACGCCATGAGATTCGAATAGTCTGCAACCGACGAGCATTCCTTTTGCCACCCGTAATTGAACGCCTGCGCCTAAGAATTGTTTGCGATTGAGTCGGTTATGGCTTTGAGGCAGCGGATTCCGCGCTCGATCTCGGTAAAGACCGGAATGCCCAAAGACTCAACCCTGTCTCGAAAACCCCTGAAATAGGCCGTGTCACCGATCATCCAGAAAGCAACCGGCTTGGGCGCTTTTCCGAGGACATGGAGAAAGTCAAGACCCCGCTTGAGGAGGGATTCCTCCACAAATATGTGGAAATGAATTGCGTCTACTCCTGGGTCGTTCAGGAGAGCATCGCTCACTTCGTAATAGACCCGCGTTACGCCGTTCCGTTCGATAGCGGGCCAGAGGTCCAGAGGATTTCCCGGCTCCATCCAGTCCGGATATATGGACGTCAGCCGCCGGACAGTCTGAGGGCTCAGATCGGCCATGACCATCCCCCTCCCCATCACGTGGTCGGTGGCAACGATGCCGGCCGCCCCACTAAACGTGGCTATCGCCACCCTATTCCCCGCGCTCTTCTTCCTCCACAGCACATGAGCCTTGGTGAGGTCCATCAATTCAATGAAATCCACGGCCCTTAGAATGCCTAGCTGCCGAAAGAGGCCCTCTGAAATTTTCGCGTTACCGGCCATACTTGCCGTGTGACTCAGCGCAGCTTTCGCTCCCTGAGCGCTGGCGCCGCCCTTCAGCAAAAGCACCGGCCGGTTCAATCGGGTGACGGCTTCGCGAAATCGCTGAACGTCCGCGATGGATTCCAGATACATCGCCACCACTTCCGTGCACGGATCGTCGGCCATGTATTCCAGCAGGTCGCATTCGTTAATGTCCGACCGATTTCCTATGGAACAGGCCAGATTCAGGCCGAAGTAATTCTCGCTGAGAATCTGCATGAGAAAACCGGCGGCCAACATGCCGCTTTGCACAATGAGAGAGACGCCCCCAGGACGCAGGCTATTCCGCCACAGGTTCGGCCGCATGAAAGAGAGCGCCATTTTGGTTTGTCCGTTGACAACGCCCATGCAGTTGGGTCCCCAGATTCTCACCCCGTATTCCCGAGCGGTCGCCAAACATTCATCCTGAAGCGCCCGGCCTTGCTCGCCCGTTTCCGCGAATCCGGCGCTCTGGATCATGACTCTCCGTATGCCCTTACGGCCGCAAGCCCTCAACACGTCGGGAACAAGAGGGGCGCGGACGAAAACGATTGCGAGATCGACCACAACGGGGAGGTCCTCAACGCTGGGGTAACAAGGCAGACCTTCGATCTCCTTATACGCGGGGTTCACGAGGTGGCAACGATCGCCGAGACTCGCCCTGGCATTGGCTTGCATCGCATAACCGACTTTGCGTCTATCCGCAGATGCTCCGATTACCGCGACGCTTCCGGGACGCACGAAACGCTCCATCTATTGTCGAATCCTCCACATCCAAAGCATCGCAATCGGATCGGGAAATCATATGCGCGCTATTTGGGGCGCATCCCCATCGTCTTCAATAAATCGACGACCGGTATGTGCTCTCGCGAGAGCGCCCACGCCATCGCGGTTCTACCGGCTTTGTCCTGAGCCTCGCAATCGACTCCCCACTCCAACAGCGCTTTAACGACCCCCGCGTGGCCTTCTGCCGCGGCCAGAATGAGCGCTGTGGCGCCGGCGCCGTCAGCGATCTCGGCCTCGGGATTGTGCTCCAACAGCAGCCTCAACAGGGTCTCATGGCCGCGATGGGCCGCTCGCATCAGGGCCGTCCACCCCAAGACATCCGTGGCGTTCACATCAGCCCCGTACTTGAGCAGGAGGTCGGCCACCTCAAGGTTGCCTTGACGGCAGGCTTTCATCAAGGCCGTCGCGCCATATTCGTCGGCTTGCTCCGTGTCGGCGCCATGCTCCAGGAGGACCCTCACAACTTCAGACAGGTTGAGCGCGCACGCCCACATCAATGGAGTCCACCCCACCGGGTCCCGCGCGTTGACCTCCGCGCCCACTTCGATGAGCATTCGTAGTTTAGCTAGGTTAGCCGCTTTCACCGCGGCGAAGAGAGCTTCTTCCATGCGCCGGCGCCACTGATTGGCAAAAGCCACAGCCGGCCTATCGAGCCCGGCCCGTGGCGTGATTTCCTACGCTCCTGGACCGCCGGACAACCCGGCAGCCGGGCCCAAAGACTAATCCGCGATTGTTGGATGCCAAATATCGACAATTCCGGCAAACGCGATACGCTATGTTGTGTTCCGATGGGTGACCTGCCACAAATGGCAGGGGCCCCGCGTCCCGCAGAGTCATCACCATACTTGATCTTGGTCTGCGCCACAAGCATACGGAGACGTGGAGACCGACGAAGGCCCCCACTTGAGCGCTCCGTTTCATGAATAGGGGGGTCCCCAGCATTCGGCGCGCGTCATCGAGAATGGGGTTTGTTGAGTCAAATGGAGGGAGCGGCTGGACAAGCCGGCAGTGGCCCAAGTGATCATCCGGCTTTGCACGTATCCGCTGAATACGATTGGGGCGGAGGTTCTCCTGAGTTTTCGGTTTCGCGCCAGGGCCGTTCCTCGGAAGCCATCTCCGCCTCGCGCTCTTCACCGGCGCGGCACGACACCTTTATTGTCCGATACATCTCCCGGTTCCTCTTGGTGTCGAATGGGTCGGTGCGCCCCAGGACGGTCCCGTCTCCGGCCACAAGCTCCAGCGTGCAGCTCGAGTCATGGAGAACGCCCGCGATTCTGAATGTTCCCGATGGGTCCAGCCGGCTGGAACGAGACCAGTCACTCGATTCCATCGAGCACCGCGCTTCAAGACCCGTGAGCTCTTCCGGGGGGCCGTCGAATTCCACATGACCTTGGACTAGACATCCTTCCGGTATCATGCGAATGTCGATCCCTTCGATCCGCCCCGCCTCCACAGGTATGGCCAACGGCTCCGTATTCTCCATCAGGTATCCGCGCTTGTACGCCTGAATCACATACTTGCCCGGCTCATGGGCCTGCGCCTTGAATTCTCCGGTATTTTCCGCAGATCGAGCGGATTGGCCAACCCGATTGCCCTGTTGGTCGGTCAGGAAAACCAGCGCGGATGCCAAAGCTTTCCCATCAGAACCCATCACTCGACCGGAAACCACGAGCTTTTCCCTTTCCCTCCTTTCCATCTCGTCCAACGGGGGGAGGTCCACAGCCGTGGTGAATTTGAATTCCCGCTTCTGACCTTTCTTGTCGGTTGAACCGCCAATCATCGGAGGCGCCTCCTCGGGCCGGACACTCCGGGAAGCGGCAAAGCTCGGGAGAGGATGATTCAGCCCGTCCAATGGGGTTGGACGGCCTTCCATTTCTTCCCTATTCGACCGCGCCACCCGCCTCGGGCCGACCACGCCCTCGTGTGCGTCAGCCGCATAGCCAGGCAAATCCCCCGAGGACATTCCCGAATAGAAACCGACTCCCACTCGGGACAATCGACCTGAGTCCGATTGCGGGTCGCGCTTGGCCATGTCGGGAGCGACTCCGTATGTGAAGAGTCTCCGGACCGATGAAGGCCATGTCTCGGGATGCAGCAGATCCTGTAGCAGGAGATTCAGGACGGAGAGGATGAAGACGAGCACGAGAATCACGTAGGCCACGGGATGCAAATTGGTGAGCGCATACAGAAGGCCGGATCCTTCTTCGCCGGGAATCTTCTGCGCCGCGAACAATTCCGGCGCCAGGAAGGACGTCAGACAGGAAGCCAAAGCCAGGCTCACCAACGCTCGTCCGCTCGCCGCGCAAGGCCGACGATGAAGCGACTTCGCGATCCTGAGGAAATGATATTTGGATATCAGTGTCTTCATCCCCAGATATTTGATGAATCCTCTCCTTTTAATGTTAGATTTTTCTTCCACCGGATTTCCGCGCTTTCAGACTACGGTAGACGAACCGGGTTCGTCGTTTTTCCATCACTACTACCACCGACCGCAGCAAATGTAAATAAAAAAGGTAGGCTTTAAGCCATTGTGAGAAGCCATGTCAAAATCGCCGGGAACTATCTTTCATAATAAGAGGTTCGCTCAATCCGTATCTTAAGCGGACGGCGCCGACCGGCCTTGAAATCGGACCGGAGGCTGACCTCTGTCAATATCCGAGCGCAGAACTGCCTGAATCACGGGCTCAGTCGGCCAATGAATCCAGGCCAATGAGTTCCGCGTCGGTCCACAACCTCAAGGATTTCCTCAGTGAACCCGGAGGGACTTGGAAGTTCTTCCTTCGGAAGAAACGAGCGCGCCCCGGTTCATAGATAAACTATTACTTAAGATTTTAAGCACAACCTAATTAAATAAATACAAAAACCTTGCAATTCATCCTCCATGTGGTATGACTCCCCACCACAGGGCCGACCCGAGGCCCAACCCCCTGATAAGGAGAGTGCAACTATGAAAAGCGCCGGCATCTTCACTGCGATACTGGTCATCATTGCTCCGTTTGGAGGCGCTCAAGCGTTCGCGGGGAATTTCGATGCCGAGATTCAGGCCCTTGAACAAAGGGCTCTCCTGGTCCAGACGCAGATCGAAAAGGCCAAAGTGGCCAATCAGGCGATGTTGAGCAGCCAGATCGACGGCATCAAACAGTCCATTGACGGCCTCCTGAAACAGCGAGTGGCCCTGGACGCGCACATTGCCAAGCTGGAGCAACAGATCGGAGCGCTCAAGAAAAACTCTCAGGAAGAGCTGAGCCGACAAATCGGAAGCTACGAGGCAACCATAAACCAGATCAGGTCGCAAATCTCCAGCCTGACGAAAAAACCCGAAGATCAAGCGCAGAGCCTAAGAGACCTCAGAGGCCAAGTCTCCGGCGTCCAACAGACGACCCAGGATCAGATGAAGAACACGATGAGGCCGTAGGACTCGCGAGCGCGGATCTTCTCTCGCGCCGTGCTTCTCTCCCGGGAGGCGCGAGGCAGCCCTTTCCCAGGGCTCCTTGTTCCCAATCGTGCGGCCCCCGAAAGGGCCGCAACACAATCGGGGGACCGGATCAGTTCTCAACCGGGAGAAGCTTTCGGGAGATTGCCCATTCCGCAGGGAAGGGAGGTTATCGCGTCGCGCGAGGGCCGCGGCTGATGTAAGCCAGATAAGACAGTTATTTCATTATGATAATATTCTTTTACGATATCAAATATTATAAAAGAATACTATCTCCTGTTTATTGTTGACTTTATTTGTCATTTCGTGTAGCATGGCCCCGCTGACCTTGATCTCCGGGCTGGAGAAGACATGAGGCCCCAACCTATCCTGCTACTCGCGATTCCCCTCCTCGTTCTCGCCTCGTGCTCTCATACCGGCATTTTCAAAAGCTCTTCGTCTCAGGACACCCCCGCGAAGAAAACAACCCAGGTCACTCAAAAGCCTTCGGAGATATCTCATTCAGAGGACGAAGGGGTATTTCACATCGTGGGTCGCGATGAGACTCTGGAGCACATCTGCGGCGTGTACAACCTGGATCTAAAAAAGGTAGCCGCGCTCAACGCGTTCAAACCGCCCTACACACTGCAACCGGGTGATACGGTCTTTCTGCATGCGGACGCGCTGCTGCCCAACGCGGACGAACCGCAGAAGACGGCTTCGGCTGAGGATAAGACCGGGTGGCAAGAGCCGGCGGGGCGACATAAGGCCGACTCAGTTGTCCGAACGATCCGAGGGAAGAGGGATCCGGCAGTTCCCACGCTTGCATTTCCAGTGCCCGGCGGTGAATTGAGTTCGCCCTTCGGTCATCGTTGGGGCGTTTTTCACAAAGGTCTGGATATCGCCGCCCCCATTGGAACTCCTGTGCTTGCGTGTTTGGAAGGTCGGGTTCTTTTTACCGGAGTCCCCAAGTTCAAGAACTACGGGAAGACGGTCCTGCTGGATCACGGGAATGGAATCTACACTCAATACGCGCACTTGAACCAGATCCTGGTGAAAAAGGGACAGAGGATAAAACGAGGCCAGAAGATGGCGTCCGTGGGGAACACCGGGCGCTCCACCGGACCTCATCTCCACATTGAGGTGCGAGCGCGAAACAAGCTCTACAATCCGCTCGCGTATTTCTCTCCGCAGCAACTAAAAGGCGTTCGAGTCGCCAAGCGCTTCTCCAACTCCCCTATGGGCCCGGTTCCCGCGCAGTGGGGCATTCCCGATCTGCTGACCGCACGGCGGTAAGAGCCCTTGCCGCCCGCAAAAGAAAAGAGGGAACCCTCGGGGTTCCCTCTTCTGTCTCCAGGCGTTGCAAGATCCCGTGAAGCGTGATCAGTACGATTTCAAGAAGTCGTCGAGCACGTCCATGGACTTCTTTTCCACGCACTTGACGAAGATCGCGTCCTTCACGTCTTTCGGGAGCAGCTCGATGCTCTTTGTCGTTGCGCTATCGAATTTGGCCGTGGGGAAGACTTTGAGAATCTTGTCCCTCTGAGCGTCGTTCGCAAACACGCGAAAGACCTTCAGTCCGGCCAGCATCTCCTCGCACATATCCGAAAGCCCAGCCTTCTCAAGCTGCTTAAAACGCTCTTCATTAATCCAGATGTTTATGGGGTATTTCTCTTCGGCCATGGTATCACCTCCTCTTACATGGGGGGAATTTCAAAGACAGGGATGCGTTTCGCCAAATAGTCGTCAGTTACGAAGGGCGATCCGAAACCGTACTTATCAGCGCACTCCATCACCAGATCGAAGACCTCCGGGCGGAAAATCAGCCGCGGGGGCTTGACGCCGTCCATGACGATGCTGCGGATCAAGGTGCCGCTGAACTTCTGCCATTCCTTCTTGTGATTGCAGAGGCCCTCGGAGGTCACTTCACCGCAGTGGGGGCAGTAGAGCCAGTTCATGGAGTATACGGGGACAATGGCAAGGTCCTTAGCGATTTTCTCGAGCATATGGTGCGCATCGTACGGCCCGTAGTAAGTCCCCACGCCCGCGTGATCTCGCCCGTACATATGGTGGGTCAATCCGAGATTAGTCCGAAGCGCGGCGTGGAATACGGCCTCTCGTGGGCCCGCGTAGCGCATATCCCAGAATGTGAGGGTGGTCAGGTGGTTGTGATCGCCGAAGTACCCGGATTTGCGCAGCTCGTCCTGAGTCAGGATGATCGATTCGTCAATGTAGTCGCCTTTGCGCTTTTCGCCGATGATCGCGTTGACGAGCACGCCCACAATGGGCTTCTCGATAGAGAGCTCTCCGTAAGTCTGGAACCAGGCGCCCTTCATGAGCCACTCGTGGCCTGTGTGGGGCACGTTCCGGGTCTGGTGGGCAACAACCCTGACCCAGCCCTTATCCTTGAACTTCTTGCGCAGTTCCAGAGGCGGGACAAAGTAAGGATCATACGGCGGGTTAATCTTGGGTCGATTGATCAGTGTGATTTTGCCGCCTATAAACTTATCTTTGTACGCGTAGGTGCGAGAGCATCCGGGATGCTTGGGATCGTCCGTGCCGTATACAGCCGCGGCCATTGACTTGCGGTCGTAGTCAAAGATCTCTTCAACCTCCATGATAGCCATGGGGTTGTCGTTGTAGGTGAGGACCACGGAAGCACCCTTGTTAATCCCATATTGCTTGATCTCTTCGTCGCTGAGATCGAACAAAATGGGGATACTCCAGACCACGCCGTTTGCAAGCTTCATATTCTTGCACACGGACTCCACGTCCGCCTTGCCCATAAAGCCTTGCAGCGGCGAAAAGAATCCATAGGCAATCCCTATGATTTCGTTGGCGATTTGGCTGCGAACCGGGATCTTGGCCAGGTTTTGGATCTTGGACTTCGCCTGAGCGGGCTCCATAATCCGCTCGACGATTTCCTTTCCACCATGTCCTATTTCTGCCATATTCTTTCTCCTTTCTCTTCTCTAAACTCCCAGCAGACTAAAATGCAAAGCTGTAGGGTAAAGACAGAACGTCACGTGGGGTGAGTCCTTGTTGCCCCTCAAGGAACCCAAACGACCGATAAGTCTAAGCAAAGGGATCAAATCCTGGAGAGCCGTATGCTAAAGAATTTCCCTCGTATTGTCAAGAACAAAAGAGTTTCAGCGCCGTAAACGAAAATGCCTTTAGAAGGACCAGAGGCTCGCCACGAGGCGACGTCCTAGGGACGCCGGAGCGGCCGACTCCGGCTTCGAGCCTTGTGTCGCGGCCTGATAGAACGGATTCGGCGCCCTTGTCGGATCAGGCGTGTTGCTGATCGAGCGCCCTTTGGAGGCCACCATGGCCCCTGACGACCCGATCACATCGAGCTGCACCGAAGCCAGCCCAGGCCTGACGATTTTCAGTTCCCTTGCCGCGGCCAAGGAGAGGTCGATTAGCCGATCGTCCACAAAGGGTCCACGATCGTTTATGCGCACCACCGTTGCCCGCCCGTTGGCCAGGTTGGTTACGCGGACAAGCGTATTCATGGGGAGCGAAGGGTGCGCCGCAGTCATGGCGTGCATGTCGTACCGTTCACCACAGGCCGTCTTCTTGCCGTCGAACCCAGGACCGTACCACGACGCCACCCCTGTCTCCTTGTGCCCTGATTTGACGGTTTTCATGGTTTTGTAGGTCTTGCCGTTGATCGTGTAGGAGCCTTGCTTTTCCGCCTTAACGCACGGCGCGCGGGTTGCGCAGCTCGTGCAAATCGGGAGCAGAGCGCAGGCGCACAGTAGGATGAGGCGTGCGAATATTGGGTGTCGTTGATGGGGCGCCGGGACTCTTTCCATTCTCCCCGATTATAGCATAAACATATTTTAGCGTCAATTATCAACATGTTAACATCAAAGTCTGATATAATTTCTCGCTAATCCGAATGCCTCAGAAAACGGCTCAGGCGCCTCTGAGAACCCGTGCACGAATGCCCCGCGCCCCATTGCATACCCCATCAGTCCCGAACACTGTTCTTGACGCGCTTCCGAAAGGCGGTGTAAGCTCGGGACCATGCTTGACCGACCCGTTCCAACAGGGCGCCGCAAGGTCGGACACGTGAATATGATCGTATCATCCGGCGGCGTTTCCGTGGCTTGAGATGGATATAGGCGGAGCTGTGAGCAAGCCTCTCTTCTTTCTCAGTCGCGAGCGAAGGCAGCGCGCGCGAACCGATGAGCCTTTTTCCGGGGCCTATTCGGTCTTCAGGAGGGGCCTGAGCGTTCTGGCGGCGAGCTGGATTGTGTGTGCGACCACTGCTTGCGATCCGGAAGCGCTCGTCAAGGAAAAGGTCCCCAAACCGATCCAAGAGTTTCTAACCTTTTCCGAGCCGGCGCCCGGCAAAAAGCCCGGCGCGCCCGCGCCGCCTGCGGGCGTCGTGAAGATTCTATCGCCGACAGCAAAAGGACGGCACATTTCGGGCAAACCTATCTTGTTCCAAGCTGAGGCCCAGCTCCGGGACGGCAAACCGGTAGAGGGCAAGGCTTTGGTCTGGAAGGTTTTCAAGGAGAAGGAGCAGCAAGGAAAGGTTATCGGGACCGGAACTCGATTGGAGGCCAAGATCGATCGGGGCGCTTATCGAGTGGAGGCCCAGATGGCGTTGCCCGGTGGTGGGAACGTGGTCGCGAAGGACACGTTTCGGGTCGCGCAGGCGCTGGAGGGAAAGGTAGACTACGGCGGCGCGGGTTTGGCCGGGGTGGAACTGATCTTGAGGAGCCCGGACGGCGCGCAGGAGCTGTCCAAAGTAATGACGGACAAATACGGGGGCTTTGTGATCGAGATACCTCATGATGGGCCTTTCTTGCTGGCGCCGCGTCATGAGGAGATGAGTTTCAATCCCGTCTCCAAGGAAGCGCGTGCGTCCACAAAACCACAAGAGCTTGTGTTTCAGGCGTCAAGAGCCCGCATCCTGGAACTGCTCTTGACGTCGTCCTCCGGATCCAAAGAGCCCCTGCAAAGGATCTGTCCCGGCCAGGAGGCCTACTTGAAACTCGGTTTCACGTCCGAAAACCCAATCATGCGTATGGAGGCGCGCCTGACCCCACTACAAGACCCTGGCGAGAGACCCCTGGTGTTAGGTGAGGTCATTGACCGTGCGGATGTCCCCAACGTCTCCAACGAGTCCGCGCGGCAATTTCTCAAGGTTGAAATTCCGTCCGTCGCAATGCAGGATCCTCATCCTCGGTCGTATGGGCTCTCGGTCAAGATTCACGATGACAAGGGAAACACCATTTCTTTCCAGGCCCCTGAAAAGCTCACTCTGGACGTGCCGCACTGTGTGAAGGAGCGGTTCGAGAAAGGGGTCTCTCTCCATCAGGAGGGGAAGCTCGATGCGGCCGTGGAAGCATATGACGCGGCGAGTAAGCTTCCGGAAAAGGTCCAGGACAGTTCGTCTCTGGGGCCGTCTCTAGCCAAGACCTTTTTTAACCGAGGCATGGCGCACCTGGAGTTGGCCTTGGCGACGAAAGCGGACGAGCCGAAGCAAGCCCGTTATCTGGGTCGAGCGCTGGTGGATTTGGCTCAGGCCATGAAGTTTACGCCTCGAGACCCGCAGGTCCTGCTCCTCAGGGGGCTCGCCAACTTCATGAAAAGTAATACTCAGGCCGCTTTTGAAGACGTGACAGCCTGCTTGGCTCTCGCGCAGGGGACAAAGGGAGCGTATGAATTGAGGGGCCGTATCTACCTGGCGATGAAGCGGAACCGGAACCTCTCCGACGCGGTGGACGATTTCACTCAGGCCCTGGTTGCGCGTCCCGACGACGAGAGCCTCAGGAAGACCAGAAGCGCGGCGCTGGATCTAGACCTCCGATCCGACGCGGAACCGGGAGACGCCACGGTGGACACGTCTGCGATTCCGCTGAAAGAGCTGGACAAGGTCATTGATCTCAGAGATCTCCGCCGGAGTTAGGGCCATCCCGGCGACTATTCCACAGTCTCATACTTCCTGAAACCGTTCCGGGAACGGGGGTCGGTTGTGCGAGTGGGCCTCCTCTTGTTCTGTCTGGTTACCGTCTTTGCGGTGGGCTGCTCGGCGCCCCGGGGCATAACGGAGATCCTCTATGAGCCGTATGCCCTGTTGTACGAAGACGACTCCACAGAGAGGTTCGGAAACAAGGATGACAGCGTCCTCATAGAGATTCGCAAGGCCGCCATGCCGCGGAAGCTGGACAACTTGGCCATCCACTACAATGCCTTTTTCCCCGGGGGCGAGATTATCCGGCCGGGAGACTTGGAGGAATACCTCACCATTGATAAACGAAAGGCATACCGGGTCACTTTCAGGACCAAATACATTCGGAGGAGGCAGCGGGCACCCGCGGACGCTACTCAAGAAAACGTCCCGCCGGGATGGACGTTCGGCTCAATGATCGACCCGAATTCCGGCGCATCGATCCGAGTCCTGTACGGCCCTGTGGCGCCGGTATTTAGTAGACTCTATCTTGTGGAAGGGGATGCCTTCCTCTATTATATTTTTGTCAGGGCCGAAGGAGACCTTATTGACTCGGCGAGAGAGAAGTTTGAAAAGTTTGTGCAGTCCGGGATCGATTATCGATAGCGTGTCTCCACGACCTAAGCGCTTCTATGGGGCGGAGTGGAGGCGCAGTTCATTGCGCCCGATTGACTGAAGGTCTTACGAAGGATCAGAAATGGTGAGATATATCGGCGCGGTTTATAGACCTCCCAGTGAAGCCGACAGCCTGATTATCCAGGCCACATTGGGGTGCAGTCATAACAAGTGCTCATTCTGCGGCAGTTATCTCGAAAAGCGTTTCAAGATTCGAAGTCTGGAAGAGATCAGGCAGGATCTGGAAGATGCCCGTCACATGGGCCCGGTGGATCGGGTCTTCTTAGCGGACGGCGACGCTTTGTGCATTCCGCAGAAGAGGTTGGTTGAGGCGCTCAAGCTCGTCAACGAATACTTCCCTTCGCTTGAGCGGGTGGGTATCTACGCGAATGCAAAGAACATTCTGCGCAAACCCCTGGAAGATTTGCAGATATTGCGTGACCTGAAACTGGGAATCATCTATCTCGGTGTGGAAACCGGCGATCGGGAGTTGCTCGAAAAGATCCGCAAGGGCGCCTCATACGAAGAATTGGTTGAAGCGGCCCGGAGAGTGAAGCAAGTAGGAATTGCGCTCTCGGTGACTGTCCTCTTGGGCATAGGGGGAGTCGCGCAGAGTGAAAGGCACGCCCGCGAAACCGCGCGGATCTTAACCGACATGGACCCCAATTATGTGGGAGCGCTCAGCGTCATAGTCGTTCCCGGGACCGAGCTGCATAGGGAGTATATGGAAGGCCGCTTCGAGCTGCCTGATCCATTCGGACTTATAGACGAACTGAGGATCATGATAAGCGATTCCTCTTTTTCTCATTGCGTATTCCGTTCCAACCACGCGTCCAACTACCTGCCGGTGAAGGCGACGCTTCCGCGGGACAAGGAACAGATACTGAAGGCCATCGAGCGCGTAATGAGTTCCCGTGACAGGAGCAAATTACGGCCGGAATTCCTGCGAGCGCTCTAATCCGGCGGGAATAGCAGACGATGCGGCCGCCATGGAAATTCGCCTGGGAATCGATTGCGGCTCAACCAGTCTCAACCTGGCGCTCCTCCGGAATCCCACGGATGAGCCGCTCACCGTATACCGTCGCACCTCCGGCAGGCCACTGCAAGCCCTGATCCTCGGCCTTGATGAACTCATCGATCTGTGCGGGCAAGATGTCGCGCTGGACCGTGTTCTTGCCACCGGGAGCGGGCGGGAACTCTTGGCGCGCTCGCTACGCATCCCCGCGGTTAACGAGATCACCGCGCATTCGGCGGGCGTGCTCCACGTTGATTCGGCGGTGCGCACGATCATTGAAATCGGAGGCCAGGATTCCAAGTTCATCCGACTCGAGGCCCCCGCCGAAAACGAACTCCCCCGATTTTCCGTCTTCAGGATGAACGAAGTCTGCGCCGCCGGCACAGGCGCGTTCCTTGACGAACAGGCGGCGAGGCTCGGAATCCGCATTGAAGAATTCGGGTCCGTGGCGCTCCGCAGCGCTAATCCTGCTCCCATAGCAGGCCGTTGCGCGGTCTTTGCCAAAACGGACATGATCCATAGGGCCCAGGAGGGCGCTCCGCTCCCCGACATCCTCATGGGCGTCGCGTATGCGCTGGCCCGCAACTACATTGCGACCTTGGTCCGGGGAGATCCTTTGGAACCCGTGGTCTCCTTGCAAGGCGGAGTGATGAGTAACTCCGCGGTGGTGAAGGCGTTCAGGGATCTGCTGGAGCTTCCTGACGAATTGATCACCGTGCCGCGGCATTTCACTGTGCTGGGGGCCCTGGGATGCGCCCTCATCGCGGGGAGGACTGCTGAACAAGGACCTTGCGCTCTGGCTGAGCTCAAAGAGCGGGCCTTAGGCAGCTTAGCCCGACCTGCCGCGCGGTCTCCGCTCAAGCCGCTGGAACGTCCGCGGCTGCAGGCGTTATCAAAGGTAGATGATCGTCTCCATGCGGATCCGAAGGCTCAGCCTTTGGTCTTAGGGCTCGATGTAGGATCGGTTTCCGTCAAAGGAGTGGTGATTGACGCAGACGGTCGGATACTCGCTGAGGACTACCGCCTTTCCCGATCGCGGCCTTTGGAGACACTGGGAGCGGTCATCTCCGCTCTCTGCTCTTCGGAAACCGCGCCGGCGCTGGTCGCAGTGACCGGCAGCGGCAGATACTTGGCAGGACGCCTCATTGACGCGGACCTGATCCTGAACGAGATAACAGCCCAAGCCAGGGCTGCCGTGAGCTACGACGCGCGGACCGATACGGTGGTGGAAATCGGTGGGCAGGATTCGAAATGGATAAGCCTTGAGAACGGCGCGGTGAAAGATTTCGAGATGAACCGGGTGTGTGCGGCCGGCACGGGAAGCTTCCTCCTGGAACAAGCGGAACGCTTGGGACTTGCCATTGAGTCGCAATTCTCCAATGCGGCTCTCGCGTCAGCCGCCCCCGCGGACCTGGGAACTCGATGCACGGTTTTTATGGAGTCCGACCTGATCCACCACCAGAACAACGGCGCTTCCTCTGAGGATCTGGCCGCGGGAGTGTGTGTCAGCATCGTGCAGAATTACCTGGAGCGGGTGGCGACCAACAAGACCCTGGGCGAGAATGTCCTCTTCCTGGGTGGTGTTGCCGCGGCTCCTGCCGTGCGAGCGGCGTTCAAGCATCAAACCGGGCGGGAGCTTCGTTCGCCCGCGTTCTATAAAGTGTCCGGAGCGCTGGGGGCCGCCCTGAAACTCGCGGACAGCCTGAAAAGAGACGAAATCCCCATGAAGGAGCCGCGAGAGATCGATTTCAATGCTGAACAAATCCCCAGAAGTCAGTTCAGGTGCCGTGGTTGTTCCAATGAATGCATGGTGGATAAGTATCGGCCTGGCGGGCGGATCGTTTACCACGGCGGGCTGTGCGACCGCTGGGAAGTGGAGCAGGGCGGTGATGCGGCCCGGTCCGACGGAAATTTGTTTCAGTTGAGGGGCAAGCTGCTGGAGGAATTGTCTCAGCCGGAAAGCTCTGGGGAGCGAACGTGGGGAATGATTCGCTCTCCTCATTTTTTCGAATGGTTTCCGTTCTGGAGCGCGTTTTGTCGAACTTTGGGCATATCCCTCGCTGTGGCGGGAGCAGCGGATCGGAAACAATTCGAGCGAGGTTTGCGGTTCCTCAAAGTGGAGACATGCCTGCCCCTGAAGGTCTTGTATGGGCAGTTGGCGGATCTGGTCGGCTCCGGCGTTCAGAGTGTCTTTTGTCCCACGATCCTTTCCGAGCCGCCTTGGGGGGCCTCTGACAAGCCCACGGCGCATTGTCCGTATATCCAGGCGTCTTCACAGTTCTTCAAGGGGGTCTTCCCCGTGGAATGGAAGGAGCCGGTGATCAAGCACGAGTTTGACCCTCATTCGTTTGAGAGAGAGCATCTGCGTCTGGCCCGGAGGGAGGGCTTTTCACGCGCGAAGGCCAGGCAAGCGGTGGAACAAGGCTTTGAGCAGCTCAATCATTTCCAAGCCAAGTTGAGGGCGGCGGGGAGACAATTCCTCAACTCTCCGGAGGGAGACGAGCCTGCTTTGGTTGCCTTGGGCAAGCCGTACCATACGGCGGATCGCTTCTTAAACATGAACCTGGGCAGCCTTTTCCACAGGTTGGGTGTGGCCGCCGCGCCTTCGGACCTGCTTGGGGACGCAGCCGATGACGAGCCCGCGCCGGTGGGCTGGAAGTACGAGGCCCAGATGGTCAGGGTCGCGCGTCGTATCGCGTCGGACGATCGGCTCTTTCCCGTGTTGATCACCTTCTTCGGATGCGGCCCTGATCCGTTCACCCTGCGCCACATCTGGGACGCGCTCGGGGCAAAGCCTCTTCTCGTTTTGGAAATGGACGAACATACGTCCAGGGCGGGGGCCATGACCAGGCTTGAGGCTTTCCTGGACAACATCAGAGACGGAAGGGCGAAAAGAGAACGGAAAGCTCCTCTGAAGCGTCTCCAGGACCACCGAACGCGGCCGATTCCGGCGTCCGTCTCTGGTTGTTCATTCCGGGCCAAGGCGAGCACGGGGCGCCAGCGGCCCGAATACCTTTACATACCTTATTTTGCCGATCATTCTTACGGATTTGCCGCGGCCGCGCGGTCCGTAGGGGTGGATGCGCGAGTCTTGCCGCCTCCGGACGAACAGTCGGCCAAGTTGGGGATCGCTCATCTTGTGGGGGGTGAGTGCCATCCCTTCGCTCTAGTGCTGGGTGACTATCTGAAGCTCGCGGGCTCCTTGCCTCCCCACGCGGCGGAACGATCCTTATTCTATTTTCCCGGTCCTGAAGCGTGCCGCATGGGTCAGTACCCGGTCCACGTGGACAAGGTGCGCCGTGAACTGGGCTACTCCGTCGGAGTAATCGCCGAGATTGACGAGGGTCTGAGAGCCTTCGGATTGTCGGAGAACAATCGGCAGCGGGTCCTGCTCAGAGGATGGGAAGGGTTAAACGCCTTTGATGTATTGTTGAAGCTTATGCTCAGAATACGACCGTTTGCGCAGGATGAGTCCCTGCTGGATCAGGTGTACGGCCGGGCGAGAGGCAAGCTCTTCGAGGCCATATCTCGCAACCAGGTTCGGCAAGGAATGGAAGATGCTCTTCATGAGCTTTGGGAGGCGCCCACGGTTCCTGCGCCCCCCAGGCCCGTGGTAGCGGTTACCGGAGACTACTACACGCGGGTGATTCCGTTTGCCAATAATGATGTGTACCGTGAAGTGGAAAGGCTTGGAGGCTTGCTCTGGTCTCCGCCCACTCTGACAGACAGCTTGAAGCTCTCCACGTTGAGAGACATGGTCTGGAATCTCCTGAGCCGACAATCGAGAGGAACGGCTGAAGCCGGCTTGCTCTACTTATTCCTCATGATGTCCGAATTCAAGGCCAAAGGCGGCGAAATGGCCCGTAGGGCTCTCGACGCCCCGCTCGACTTGAGCGGCCGATCAATGTGGGCCTCAGCCTCACGGCATGCCCACACCGCGCTCCATTCCGGAATCACCGCGCCCATCGCGACTGCGCTCCAGCATCTGGAACTCGGCGCGGACGGCCTGCTGAACCTAATGACTCTCAATTGTTCGTACGGCACGGTGGTGACTGCGGTGCTCATGAGGGCGCTGAAAGAGAGATTCTCCACGCCTATGCTCACCCTGATATATGACGGCCTCAAAAAGACCAACGAAAAGACCCGCCTCGAAGCATTCATGGAACAGGTTCGTGACCATTTCGAGCGCAGATCTGCGTGAGCAGAATTCCGGTTGAGCTGGAAAACCTCCGCTGCTAATGGTATGTTACGCTCATAATCAGCGCAGTTATCTCGAGAGAGTCGTAAGTTCGTTTCGCGGCGCTCATACGAATTCGCTCTTCGACCTTCGAATGGGTTCAACCGTCCGTGCGGTTCCATTCCATGCCTTCAGGATACTGGCAGGGCAGTTCCTCCCGGAGGCAAGCGGACGCGCGGGGTTGTGTCCCGAGCGTGATTTGCGGCAGGCGAATTCGTGTCAAAGGAGTTTCATGAATGACCGTGATTACTGTGTGTGTGGGTAGCGCATGTCACCTGAAGGGGTCACATCAAATCATTGAGTATTTCAAGAAGGCGATAGAGGAGTCGCGCCTGGAAAAGGAAGTTGAGCTCAAAGGCACGTTCTGCATGGAGAAGTGCACTGACGGGGCAAACCTCTTGATCGGTGAAGAGCTCTTTCATGCCAATTCTCCGGAGGACGCCCGGGAGATCTTCGAACGAGAGATACTCCGTAAGCGCAAGTAGCGCACGAAGGAATAAGCGGATGGAGTCTGCACAGGAACGACGAAAGCCTTGGAAAAGCTGGAGTGAGTTCACTGCCTGGGCGCAGGACTTCTCTCTCCGAAAGAAGGTGGTGGGGGGATTCCTCGGTGTGGTGGTGCTCGTAGGGCTTGTGACCGCTTTCATAGGAACTCGGTTGGTTCGGGACACCATCATCGACAGAGCGCAAGTGAGACTGTCAAGCGATCTTGCCACCGCAGGGTTCATTTTGGACGGGTTCCGCAAGAATGTGGAGCTCAAGGTCAGGCTCATCGCGGGTTCTGAGAACATCAAGGAACTGATGTCAAAAGGAGATCTCCAGGGGGTGCGGAACAGGCTGGCGATTGTCTGTGCGGAAAACGACCTGGATTTTCTCTCTATCGCAGATAAGAACGGGCGTGTGCTGGTGAGGGCCTTCGTGCCGTCGAACAACGGCGAGATAGTGGCCGGGGACCCGTTGGTTATGGCAGCGGCGAAAGGCAGCGGCGGTTCGGGAGTGCGCCTCTTCACCAAGCGGCAACTGGCTGCGGAAAATAATGGGTTGCTCCGACGCCTTGCGGCGAGTTCGTCTGAGACCGGAATGGTGCTGGAATCAGCCTATCCTCTGGTGGATTCGGCAGGGATCGACAGCGTCGTGTATGGCGGTGTGGTCCTGAACAGCAACAATCTGATTGTAGACCAGGTTTCCCAGTTGATTTTCAAAGGCGCTA
Organism: Deltaproteobacteria bacterium; assembly: GCA_016875095.1. Lineage (GTDB taxonomy): Bacteria > Desulfobacterota > Desulfomonilia > Desulfomonilales > Desulfomonilaceae > VGSG01. Next base: position 16,869 of record VGSG01000041.1, on the reverse strand, counting down.
CCTATGGAAATCGACCGCTTGGCTACGTCGCGATATTTCAGGCAAATCAGGCGATCAGCAGTTCTTTGAAGGGTCCCGAAGGGTTGCCCTTAATGGGATTCGCAGGCGGGGCAGCCATCCGAAAGATGGTGGAGCAGGAAGGCCTCCCCACAATAGCCAAAGAGGTCCAACTCGGCAAAACCTACCTCTCCACTGCGGATCCACTCCGTGACATGCAGGGCGGTATTGTGGGCGCGTTGGAGATCGCCACTCTGGAGGAACCGATAATCTCCGAGGTGGACCGTCTGGTAACGACCTTTTTCATCGTCGCGCTGTTCGGTGTGCTGCTGATGGCCGGCATATCGTACTTTCTGGTCCAGTGGATCAACCGGCCGCTGGAGCTGATGCTGAATGCGGCCCGAAAAGCCGCGGAAGGAGACCTGACACAACAAGTGCCGGTAATTGCCCGTGACGAGGTAGGAGAGCTGGCCGCGACCTTCAATCTGATGATCCGCAGTCTGGCCGAATCACGAATTAAGCTCGAAGAATGGGGCAGAGAGCTTGCCTCCAAAGTCGCGGAAAAGACCGGTCAGTTGAGGCAAGCGCAAGAGCAGGTCGCGCGGGTCAAAAAGCTGGCTTCCCTGGAAAAGATGGCTGACGGCATGTCGCATATCATGCGACACATCTCCGATCCTATGGTCCCGGTGCTCGCGGGAACAGAGGAGACGCAGGAATCTGCCACCAACCGTATCCTCGTGCTTGATTCTGACGAAAAAGTCAGAGAGCTGTGTGAACGGGCCTTTACCGACGAAGGATTCCAAGTCAGGGTTACCGGCTTGGTGGAGGAGGCCCTTCGGGAACTGGAACAGGAATTCTTTGATGTGGTTGTGGCTGATGTGGATATTTCCGAGATGCCGGGCAAGACGCTGCTCAAAGAGATAAAATATCGCCAGCCGGAAGTGTTGGTCATCTTCACAGCGCCGTTTAAGGCCACGGAAGAGGCGATAGAAGCGGTCAACCTGGGAGCGTACGATTACATACCCAAACCCTTTGGGCCGCACCAGATACTGCTTATGGTGTACACCGCGCTCCAGACCCAACGTATGGTGCAACAGACCCGGCGCCAGCTCGCGGCAGAGAGGGCCGACACCATATTCCAGCGGCTCCCGGTGGCCATAGCTCTGGCAGATAAGGCCCACCGCGTAGTCTACAACAATCGGGCTTTCGTGGAGCTTGCAACTCGCGATGGGCAGGAACAGGTGGTCAAAGGCAAGACGTTCAACGAACTTTTCGGCGTGGACCCGCTTGATTGGGCCAAGGGCCGCGAAGAAGCCGCCGGATCCAGATGGCTCGAACTGGAAAAGGTCGGTCGAACCGCAAAGCTCTACAACTTCAAGCTCCCTGAGGAGGACTTGCGGGTTTTGATGCTTCTGGATATCACCGACACGGTGAAAAAAGACCAGATGGCCGATGTGTTCAAGGCTGAAACCATCACCAAGGCTCAGCAGGTGATTCACCAGCAGATGCGAGTTGCGCAGGAGATCGCCCAGCTTCTGGGAGAGACCACCGCGGAAACAAAAGCAGCCCTCTTTGAACTGATGAAGTTGGCTCAAGAGGTAGGTGAAGGCAAATGAGCGTTCCGATGTTCATCGAAACCGGCGAGGCTCATGTCTCCAAGTTCGGGGAGATTCTCTGCGGCGATTCTTTATCCGTGGGCTCTGTGAACGGCGGTCGCCTCATGGTGCTCTCCGACGGCCTGGGCAGTGGGGTCAAAGCCAACATCCTCGCCACGTTGACCACCACCATAGCCACTCGCCTTATGGAAAGAGGACTTCCCCTAGAAGAAGTGGTCGATACACTGACCGATACTCTTCCCGAATGCCAGGTCCGCAAGATCGCGTACAGCACCTTTACTCTTCTCAAAGTCCAGGGTGACGGCCGCGCGTACCTGGCGGAATTCGACAATCCGCCGACGTTTTTCCTGAAACGAGGTTACGTCAGCAGGCTCGAATACAAGGACCGCATCATCGGCACAAGGACAATCAGGGAAGCCCACGTCCACGTGGGGCCCGGTGACTGGTTTGTGACGGTGAGTGACGGCGAAATCCACGCGGGAATCGGAGGCCTGCTCAACCTGGGGTGGGATTGGGAAAAGATCGCCAAGTTCCTCGAAACTCAGGTGCATGAAGATATCTCAGCGCAAAAAGTGGCCCAAATCCTCGTTAACCAGGCCAACGAACTTTACCAAGACCGGCCCGGAGACGACACCACCGCGGGTGTCCTGAAGATTCGAGCCAAACGCTTCGCAAACTTCATGATCGGCCCGCCGGTTAAACCCGAAGAGGATGCGGCAATCGCTCAACGATTCCTGGAGCTGCCGGGTCGCAAGGTCATAAGCGGCGGGTCAACCGCGGGCATCCTGGCCAAGATCCTCCACAAAGACGTAGTGGTGGATCTCTCTACCATGACGGATAAGATACCGCCCACAGGCCATCTCGAAGGGATCGATCTGGTCACGGAAGGCGTCCATACGGTGAATAGCTGCCGCACCATCCTCATGAATATCAAGGACATCGAAGAGCTTTCCGGTAAGCGGGACGGCGCAAGCAGGCTGGCATGGGAATTCCTCCACGCGGACAGCATCAACATTTTCCTTGGCCAGGCTATCAACCCCGCGCACCTGAACCCGAAAATGCCGCAAGAGATGGGATTCAAGAGCCGCAGTGTGCAGGCTATCGTGAACCTGCTCAAGGAAAGAGGCAAAGAGGTAAACCTGGAAGTCCACTAGGCCCCCTCTCGACGATCCCAAGCCAGGAGTGACAACGTGGCGAACCGTCCCAAGAAACCGCTCTTGCCCAATCGCGTGCTGGCCATCGGGGAAGGTCTTATCCCCCGCGACCGCTTGGACGAACTGGGTGATGAGGCCATGCAGATATTCATGAGGGAGCCCGATCCGAACAAATGGCCGCCCCATATGAAGCCCCTGATCAAGTATCTCCCGGCCGAAGAACAGGTTCACGCGGCGATCGTGGCAATTCTTGAAAGCCAGGGTGGCCCTTTTCGGGAAGCTCTGCGGGAATGGGCCGTCGCTTCATGGGACGCGCTGATCACCTCCCCGGATGTCGGTCCTGAAAACGCCGCTCAAATCGTGGACAATATGACCGAGCACGTCAAAGGCCTTATCATCGAGTATCTCGCGCAAGAACAATAGGGGATTGAGGCGCTGTCAGGATGACCGCGGAAGATTTGCTTGATACACTGGAGTACAAGAGGGACATTCTTTATTTTGCGAAGAGGCTGTCGGCATGACTCGCGACGAAATCCTCAAGAAGCTGGAAGAGAACCGGGACACCATCCGAGGGTTCGGTGTTCGCCGTCTGGGGATATTTGGTTCGTGCGCGCGAAACGAAGATACTGAAGCAAGTGACATAGATTTCCTCGTTTTGCTTGATGAAGCTACGTTTGACAAGTATTTTGATCTGAAATTCTTTTTGGAAGACATCTTCGGCCGCAAGGTAGATCTCGTGATGGAGGATACCATCAAACCAAGAATAAAACCCTATATACTGAAAGACGCGGTCTATGCCTCGGGATTATAGGTTGTACCTGGACGACATCTTGGAGTGCTGTAGAAGGCTACGACTGTACACTGAGGGAATGTCTCTGGAGCAATTTCATGGAGATTTGAGAACTCAGGATGCAGTGATACGGAATTTCGAGATCATCGGAGAGGCAGCTAAGCGTTTACCCGACGACATCAAGGCAAAATATGAAGGAATCGATTGGAGAAAGATCACAGCCTTCCGCAACGTACTCATCCACGAGTACTTCGGCATTAAAGCAGAAACATTGTGGGATGTCGTTAAGGAGAAGATCCCCGCCCTTGAAGAACAGACGAGAATCATACTGAGCGAACACACCTGAATCCGAAGACTCGCTAGCGGCTACTGCGCACCCTCTGCAACACTTGTGACATGGAAAACTCTGGCAAAAAGCTTTCTGCTAGCCCCATCACCATCGTTGGTGGTGGTCTGGCAGGATGTGAGGCTGCCTGGCAGCTTTCTCGAAGGGGCATCGCCGCGCGCCTGATCGAAATGAAGCCCACGGTCTATTCTCCTGCCCACACCTCCCCGGACCTTGGAGAGCTGGTCTGCTCAAATTCCCTCAGATCCGCGTCCCTGACGTCTGCCGCGGGGCTCCTTAAAGAAGAGCTTCGGATCATGGATTCACTGATCATGGCCGCGGCCGACGCGACCGCTGTTCCGGCAGGCAAGGCTTTGGCGGTGGATCGCGGCCTCTTCGCGAGATTCATCACGGAACGTGTCGAGAGCGAGCCGCTCATCACCGTCGAACGCGGCGAAATCAGGGAAATACCCTCCGAAGAAGCCGGTCTGGTGATCCTTGCCACTGGGCCGCTCACCTCGGATCGTCTGACCGAAGAGATCCGGAAGCTCATCGGCGCGGATAACCTCTCCTTCTACGACGCGATAGCTCCGATTGTCACCGCGGAATCCTTGGACATGAGCAGGCTCTTTCGAGCCTCCCGGTACGACAAAGGGGAAGGGGACTACCTGAACGCTCCTATGGATGAAACCACATACAGGGAATTCGTGCGGGCGATCCTCGACGCGGACAAAGTGGATCCCTATCCTTTTGAGAAAATTCCTCACTTTGAAGGGTGCCTTCCGGTCGAAGAACTTGCTAGGCGCGGCCCGGATACTTTGGCTTTCGGCCCCATGAAGCCGGTCGGGCTCATAGATCCCGCCACACGCGGGCGGCCGTTTGCAGTCGTGCAATTACGCCCGGAGAACGCGGCGCGCTCGCTCTATAACCTGGTGGGTTTCCAGACAAAGATGACCTACCCGGAACAGGAACGAATCTTCCGCATGATCCCCGGGCTGGAACACGCGGTCTTCGAGCGTCTCGGGTCTATCCACCGGAACACCTATCTCGACGCCCCACGGCTGCTGGATCGTTTCTCGCGGGTTCGGACGGCGCCGCATATCTTCTTTGCCGGGCAAATAACCGGGGTGGAAGGTTATATCGAGTCCACTGCGTCGGGACTGGCCGTGGGAATCATGGCCGGCCTGATTGCTCGCGGGATCGAACCTGAACCCCCGCCGAGCGCCACGGCCGTGGGCGCGCTCCTCAAGCATACCGTCAGCGAGCCTGCGAAACGGTACGAACCCATGAACATCAGCTTTGGGTTGATCGACGCTCCGGAGGGAAAGGTTTCCAAGAGGAACAAACGAGAGATGCTCGCCGCACGAGCGCTGACAGAAATCAAATCCTGGCGCGATCGAGTCCATGAATTGCGGGACAAGGCGCCAATACGCTCAGGTGGGACGTAGCCGCTTTCAACCAGTGAGGATGCGGCTATCCTTCAAAACAGGATTGACAGGTCCAGACCGATCACGCCCACGTTTTCATCGACGGAAGTCTGATAGTAAACGATACCATTCGGCCGCGTGCGGTTGCCCAGGCCGAACAATTCCAGATAGCTGTACCGGGCATAAAGCCCCAGCCAGATCGCAGGCGTCAGCGCAACGTTTCCCTGGGCTTCGAGCTGAATGAAGCCCCCATTGTCCAATTTGCTTTCATATCGGAGGAATGTGTCCGTGCGGTCGAATCGGCTCAGCAAATTTTCGTTTACGAACCACGAACCAATAACCTCGAACCGCGCCTTCCACCATGGAAAAAAGGCGGCCGTCTGCAAGCCGATGAACGGGATGCGATGGACGAATTCGTCCCGCCATTCGGCCTCCGCTCCCTGGCTCAACTGGGGCTGCCCACGATAAATCCAGAAGTCTTCTCGGTAACCTCCCACGACGCTGAAGCGATACCCAAGTTCGCTCCAGAGGTGCAACAACCCGGCCGCTTCCCAGCTCTGGTATTCGGGCCTCATCTCCCAAAAGTCGTCCGAAGGGTTGACCACTCCCGTGCCATGGAATTTAGAGAAGCCGCCCGGATTGACGCTGAGCGCGCCACCCAGCCGCCCTGAAAAAAAACGCGCCGGAGAGACTTCACACACTCCTGAGAAAACCAGCAAACGTGGATTATACGCGACGCGGTAGGGGTGGGCCTCCCCAGGCGGATTGGCATCGTAAATCGCGACCTGTTCTCCGAGGAAGAAGTTCATTCTCAGAGCGGCGTCCAGGGTCATATTCCAGGGCAGCGTCTCCCCGATCGCCCCGGCCGGAGCCACAACGAGGACCAGAGCACAGAAAGCTATTCGGAAAGCGAGGTGCGCCAATATTTCCTCCCCTCATCCGATGAACGGGCACACAAATCGGCCTGATTATAACCTTTCTGCGAGCAAGAAATAAACTGAAATTTCGCATAGGTCGCGCCAAAGTCATGCGCCGGGCGGCTATTTGCAAAAACGCCGTCTCACCGATAAAATGCCGGCCGTGCATGACGCGGAACTGAAGGCAATCGGTTCGACGGGATAAGAGCCCTTCGGAGCCGTTTCCAGAAATGAGGATGCAATGGAGCTGCCGGAACGCAAGATCTACACGGTCTCGGAACTCACAGAGGAGATAAAGGACCTACTGGAGGGCGAATTTGGCTCCATTTGGGTCCAGGGGGAGATTTCCAACACGCGCCTTGCTCCTTCCGGGCATTTCTATTTGGTCCTGAAGGATGACGCAGCCCAGATCCGTTGCGTGATGTTCAAGCCCCAGAGTCGTTTTCTCAAGTTCAGGCCGGAGGACGGCCTCCACGTGGCCGCGTGGGGCCGCGTGTCGGTCTATACGCCCCGCGGTGAGTACCAATTGATCTTGGACACTATGGAGCCTCTTGGATTGGGCAGTTTGATGCTCGCGTTCGAGCAGCTCCGCAATAAGCTCGCAGCGGAAGGGCTCTTTGACGAAGGCCGGAAAAGGCATCTACCCCGCTTTCCAAAAACCGTGGGCCTGGTCACCTCCAAGAGGGGCGCGGTGGTGCGAGACATGGCGCGCATAGCCGGAAGACGTTCCCCCTCGCTCCATATACTACTCAGTCCGGCCTCGGTTCAAGGCGAACGCGCTCCGGAAGAGCTGATAGCCGCCCTGGACAGGCTCTGCGCCGCGGGCGATGTGGATGTGATCATCATTGGCCGAGGCGGAGGTTCAATCGAAGATCTCTGGGCCTTCAACGACGAAAGGGTGGTCCGCGCGGTGGCTCAGTGTCCGGTTCCCATCGTGAGCGCGGTCGGACACGAGACCGACTTTACGTTGACGGATTTCGCGGCCGACGTCAGGGCCTCCACTCCATCCGCGGCCGCGGAGATCGTTGTCCCTGACCGGCTCGAGGTGCAAGATCGTGTCCTGCATCTCACAACTCGGCTCAGGAATCGGATGCTCTTCTCTCTCGATCGGTGGGCGCGAACGGTCCAAGAGACCATGAAAAGGCTCTACGATCCAAGGCGCAAGATCCAGGATCGACGCCAGTGGCTCGATGACGTTTCCGCGCGCTTGACCAATGCCGTCAAGCGGAAGCTCAGAGCATCCAAGAATGAAGTTCTGGGTTTGTGCGCGCGGGCGCGTCCCGAGATAATGAGCCGAAAGATCGCCACAGGCCGCCAAGAGCTCGATTATCTGCTTCGCAATTTGGATCGATCCATGCGGGATTCCATGGCGCAGTCACGAGCATCTGCGGAGCGCCTTGTCTCCGGACTGAACAACCTGAGCCCCCTGGCGGTCCTCGCCCGCGGATACTCCATAACGGTGCGGCCGGACACGGGCGCCGTGGTCAAAGAGGCCCGTTCAATCCCAGTGGGTGAGGAGTTAAAGGTGGTGCTACACAAAGGAGAGATTGATTGCGCTGTAACAGGAACGCGAGATTCCGAGCCCAGGTCCATCCGGTTTGAAAAAGCTCGGCCGGACGAAAACGGGGTCGGAATGCGCAGTCCTGCAAAGGATGAGACAGAGGGAGGTCATGGATAAGCATATCAACCCAAAGGATCTGCTCCCTTTTCTTGAGGATGTGAGTCGCAGAGCAGGGGATCTGATTCTGTCCTATCACCGCGGTGAATTCCACGTGAACTCGAAGAATCTGGCGTCCAGCGGCATCGATATCGTAACCGATGCGGATTTGGCTTCAGAGGAGCTGATCTTGAAGGCCATCAACAAGGAATTCCCCGATCATGACGTGATTACGGAAGAGACCGAGGTCCGAAGCAAAGGGTCCCGCTGGAAGTGGCTCGTGGATCCGCTCGACGGAACCGTCAATTTCGCACACGGCTATCCATGCTTCTCGGTCTCGATCGCGCTCATGGAAGGGGACGAGCTTCTGGCCGGCATCGTGCGGGACCCGCTGAGAGATGAGAGCTTCTGCTCGCTCCGCGGCGGGAGCGCTTTCCTTAACGGCAATCTCATCAGAGTTTCGCAAGCGCAAAGTCTCAACCGGACTTTGGTTGCCACGGGCTTCCCTTATGACCGCGCGGTCGCGCCTGACAACAACGTTGCCGAATTCTCCCGTGTGGTGACCCAGGTCCAGGGGCTCCGCCGAGGAGGCTCCGCTGCGATGGACCTTGCTTATGTGGCGTGCGGCCGACTTGATGCGTTCTGGGAACTCAAGCTCAAACCGTGGGACATGGCCGCGGGGATGCTCCTGGTTCAAGAAGCCGGCGGAAAGATCACGGACCGGCACGGTAGTCCGACGGGTGTGGAGACCGCAAGCATCGTGGCCAGCAACGGACTCGTGCACGACTTGCTCTTGGAACTCCTTGCAGAGGTGTGACCGACTATAGATGCACGGAGGGAGAGTGGAACGTTGCGGTATTGATGTCCCCACGCCGGGAAGCGTGGGGCAAGAAGGAGAAAACGCGGTGTGTTGACGGGAAACGCAAAGGCTTCTTGACACAGATGATTTGGATTTGTATGTTAGAAAGATAACATGACGCGGGGTGGAGCAGCCAGGTAGCTCGTTGGGCTCATAACCCAAAGGTCGGAGGTTCAAATCCTCCCCCCGCTACCAGGAATATCGGCAGGTTACAGCGGAGAGGTTGTGGCCTGTTTCTATTTGGTGTCTCTCTACATGCATATCCAGTCTCCTCGGTTGATCGTCCTGCTGTCCGGTAGGCGGAACACCAGGATTTCTTGAAATCCTCGAAGGGCTGTTCCTCATAATGACAACTTGTACCCGAGATTAATGATGAAATTGTGAATCACATTCGTTCTCGACACCAGCAGCCTCTTTGCCATGGAACGAATCGAATAAAAACGGTTCCGGAACCACGTGTACCCGTCGAAAAGTTCTTCAGCCGTCATGTTGCTGGGGAAAAAACAGACTCGCGTTTTGCCATTGTAGTATGTCCAGTTAGAGTGAATTAATCTGCCGGCTTCCTTCCACTCATCAAAAATGGGCGTCCCGGGTAAAGGGGTCAAAATACTCGGGGTTACTCCGTCAATGCCGAATTGTTCGCACGCGGTCAATGTCTTCCGGAACACATCCCTATAATCGGTGTCAAAACCAAAAACGATTCCAGCCCAGACAGAGATCCCGTGTCTGTGGATTGCGTCGATTGCGGTCGCGTACGTGACCACGTTGTTGCTTTCTTTCTTAACACTGGCCAGACTTTCCCCGGAAAACGACTCCAAGCCCACAAAGAAATAGATACATCCCGAATCGCTGGCGAGAGCCAGCAGATCTTCGTCCATACACCGGTCTATGGTCACCTGGGCGGCCCACCTCTTTTTCAGAGGTCTGAGTTGGCGCATTAACTGCTTGGCATAATCGACGTTTCCAAAAAAGTTGTCGTCCCAGAAGACGAAATACCTTTGATCGATGGTTTTGATGTCGGCGATAACCTCACGAATCGGACGCATTCTGAAAGAAGGACAATAGATCTGTTTGAGACTACAGAAGCGGCAATTGTAAGGACAGCCTCGACTGGCGAACACAGCGCCTTTGGTAAACTTCCTTCTTCTTATCAAGTCCCTCCGTGTAATGGGGAGCCCGTCCAAAGAAGGAGGGTGTTTACACACATAAAGGCGCTCCGCATTTCCTTTGTGGAAGTCCTCAAGGAATTGGGGCCATGTCTCTTCAGCCTCACCCGTAACGAGGTGATCGCAGTGGTGTTTCGCTTCGTCCGGCAAGAGTGTGACATGAGGGCCACCCATCACTACTTTTGCTCCGCGTTGCCGGAATCGCCGGGACGTTCCATAACAGTGGCCGGCATTTGGCGTGTTGACGGTGAGGGCCACCAGATCGAATCTTTTCTCATAGGGAATCCGTTGATTGTATTCATCCACAAGGGTTAGATCATATTTGGCTTCGTCAACAAAGCCAGCCAGGTAGGGCATGGTTATTTGAACAAAGTTGTTGAACTGCCTTTTTCGGTAGGCATGAATTTCCGGACTCTCCGGGGTGATGAGCAAAGCCCTCTTCTTCGTCATTGCCACACACCAAGCGAAAGTTCATAAGCTGATCCTATACACCGGATTGCTATAATCCGGCTACATGAAGGCAACGGAATTTCCCCCGAATTTCTGACCGGCTGCTTCAAAGCGCCCATCATCCACTGACATGGCGCAGGGGCTTTTGGTAGAGTACGGGCCATTTGTCGGACCTACTCACGAGATAGGAACTCTCATTCCGGAGGCCGAGACCTTTCCTCTGAATTCAACCAACCGATGATGGACCATGTTATGATAGAATTTCCAGACAGGTAAAACCCTTTTTGCAAGGATTCAGTCACGTCCGGCAAACTCCCCTCGTAACTGAATTATTAAGGTGAATCCGAGTTATGAGTAGGCTTCATGCACTATGGTGTGCTACTATCTGCCGCGCGGAACGCGGTCACGGACAGAGGCTTCAAGGGAGCCTCTTGGGGCAAGGATTTCACGCCGAATGACATGGATCGGCAAATTTATCGGAGCGGTGGTCGGATTTTTGGTTGCTCGTCATTGGGGTCTGGTGGTGGGCCTTGTTTTGGGCCATTTGTTCGACTTCTATTTTGGGCGCGTGCTTATTTTGCGGACCCGATCACATGCGCGAGATGATTTTCTCGAATGCACGTTCGCGCTTCTGGCAAAGTTGAGTAAAGCAGACGGGGCTGTCGCTCAAGAAGAAATCGAGGCTGTCGAGCGCTTCATGATGATAAACCTGGGACTGAACCGCGAGTCACGGTCACGGGCAATCAAAATCTTTCGGAACGCGAAAGACTCTGCTCGCACATTTGAAGATTACGCGAACCAATTCTACTTAATGTTCAGGTCGGACAAACAGACCCTCGTGGGGATGATTCATGTTCTCTTCACCGTGGCAATTGCCGACGGCCATGTGTGTTCCAGCGAAGAGGCGATGATTTCACATGCAGCGCGCATCTTTCATCTGAGCAGCGAAGAATATCGTCAAATTCGTTTTATGTATACGGGCGCCAGCACAAATGTTGATACCCAACTTGACCGGTATTACGCGATACTCGGCTGCGAGAAAGGGGATTCGGACGAACACATAAAGAGCAGGTACAGGAAGCTCGCTCAGGACTATCATCCCGATAAGGTCGTGTCCAAGGGACTGCCCGAAGAATTCGTCAGATTTGCAAAAGAGAAATTCCAGGACATACAGACCGCGTACGAAAAGGTCCGAGAATCCAGGGAGAAGCTGCGCCCTCATTCTCGCTAATGCGTGATGGGGACGTGCCTTTAACCAATGCGGAAGTAATTTGCCTCCGTCCAGCGCAAAACGAGGGCTTGAATTATATTGCTGCGCCTTAACTTTGAGCCTTCTGGGCCTTCCCTATGCTCCCTCCCGTAACCTCTCCCATCGAGGGAGGGGGTTCTGGAAACCCTCTCCCCTGGCGGGAGAGGGCAGGATGATGGGGAATGTCCAGCGCCAGGAGCCAATTTTATTTTAACGCCTATGGGGGACAGGGGAGGGTGAAAGAGGGTCAGTTTCAATGCCTGACTGTATAACGACAGTCCCTTCGGTCCGGTCTCCCCCGCGTAATTGAAGGATTACGGCTGTCGCGGGATTGCTCTTGACCACCGGTCATGGTACTTTATGATCGTCTTTAGGACTGTGTGAGCCGTCGAGCGTTTTATGGAACACAACACCCTCCGCAAACTCCAAGAACTCCTCGGCAGGGGAAAAGTACTCGCTTCTGAGGCCGAACTGCTCTGCTATTCCTATGATGCGACCCCACGTGTTTCCCACCGGCCTGACGCGGTGGTGAGGGCGTTTTCCGAAGAGGACATCCGCGTGGCTTTGGAATTTGCCGCGGCTGAAGGTCTTCCGGTGACTGCTCGGGGGAGCGGCACAGGGTTGAGCGGCGGTTCGACGCCCGTGAAGGGCGGGATCGTTCTGCTCACCACAGCGATGGATCGGATACTTGAAATCGATGCCGACGATCTCTCGGTCACGGTCGAACCTGGGGCGATCACTGCGCGTCTTCACGCCGCGGTTGAAGAGAAGGGGCTGTTCTATCCACCGGACCCGGCAAGCATGAAGATCTCCACAATAGGTGGAAACGTGGCGGAAAATTCAGGGGGGTTGCGTGGCCTGAAGTACGGGATAACAGGCGATTATGTGATGGCGCTGGACACCTTTCTCGTAGACGGGTCCAAGGTTCATTACGGCACCAAATGCGTGAAAGACGTGGCGGGATACAATCTCACCAAACTCCTTGTGGGCTCTGAAGGCACTCTGGGCATATTCTCAAAGATAACACTGAAGCTCATTCCCAAGCCTCAGAGCAAAATCACCTTCTTGGCTTTGTACGACGATGTTCTTGACGCGGCCCGAACCGTGTCCGCAATTATTTCTCGGAAGATTATCCCTTCTACGCTTGAGCTCATGGATTCGGTGACCATCAACTGCGTGGAAGACTATGTGGGGATCGGGCTTCCGCGGGATGTGGCCGCGCTGCTTCTTATCGAAGCTGACGGCCATCAGGAAGTGGTTCGTGAGGAGGCTGCGGGAATCGAGCAAGCGTGCAAAGCGAATAGGGTTCGCACGTTACGGGTTGCATCGGACGCGGCCGAATCGGAAAAACTGTTCACGGCGCGTCGAAACGCCTTGTCCGCGCTGGCTCGCTTGAAACCCACCACGATCCTGGAAGATGTGACGGTTCCTCGGCCGGCCATTCCCGAGATGATGGCCGCCGTCAGAGAGACTGCGCAGAAATTCGGCCTCACCATCGGGACATTCGGCCACGCGGGCGATGGAAACCTGCACCCGACTTGCCCCACGGACGAACGCGACGCAGACGAGATGCGCAAAGTGGAAGAAGCCTTTGACGTCATCTTCCGCAAAGCCATTAGTCTTGGCGGCACGATCTCGGGTGAACACGGGACCGGTGTGACCAAGTCCAAATATCTGCCCCATATGATCGGTCCAAAGGCCATCGAAGTGATGAGGCGTGTCAAGTCAGCCTTTGACCCTGAGGGCCGACTGAATCCCGGAAAGATTTTCCTGGAGGATAGCCCGTAAGCCACATGGGTAGATCTATAGATCCTGAAAAGATATCCAAAGCTTTCGCCACGCTGGACGCGCATGATTACGGCGATGTGATTCAGTGCATGCGATGCGGCACGTGTCTTCCCACTTGTCCCACCTACCGCACCGACGGCATTGAAACCCAATCTCCGCGAGGGCGTATGGCAATGATCAGGGCCGTGATAGACGGTCGCCTGCCCGCGTCTGAAGAATTCATCGAGCACATGTACCATTGTTTGGACTGCCGCAATTGCCAGAGCGTCTGTCCGGCGGGAGTCAAGGTCGGCGAACTTGTGCTCGAAGCGCGGCATCGGATCGAAGAGAATCGGCCCCAGCCGCGTCTGAAGCGTCTTCTTCTTCATCATCTGATTAGGGACCAGCGCGGGATGTCTCGGCTCCTGACACCGTTGAGATGGCTCCAGGCTGCGAGAGTTCCTTCGCTGGCGCGGAAATACGGCATCCTCAAGCTGATCTCCGAGGATCTGGAGTTCATGGAGGCGCTCCTACCTCCGCTCCCGGCGCGCCCGCTCTCGGAGACGATACCCGAAGAGATTCCCGCTCGCGGCGTTGTGAAAGGCCGGGTCGGGTTTTTCCTTGGCTGCGCGATGAACCTGATATTCGCGGAAGTGAGCCGCGCGACCGTGGACGTGTTGTCCGGCGCCGGCTACACGCTGATTATCCCCAAAGGGCAACAGTGTTGCGGCGCGCCCAATATTGCGGAGGGCGAACGGAAAACGTGCCGCGAAATGGCCGAGCACAACATGCGATTGTTCGCGGAACGCGACGTGGACACCATTGTAACGGATTGCGCGGCGTGCGGAAGCGAATTGAAAGGTTATAGGGAGCTGTTCCGTAGCCGCTCCGGGCTCGCAGGGATGTCCGAGCAGTTCTCCGGTAAAACGCAGGACATATCCGAGTTCCTGAGCGCGGCGCTCGGCCCGGATGCCGTATTCAGACCGATGGATGAGGTGGTCTGCTTCCACGATCCGTGTCATTCGCGCCACGCGCAAAAGGTCCTTAGGCAGCCCCGCGAGCTCTTGCGCCGAATCCCCGGTGTGGTCTTTCAGGATCTCCCGGATGAAGGTCAGTGCTGCGGCTCGGCAGGCGTCTACAACATCACACACCGGGAACGCTCGATGAAAATCCTTGAAGCAAAGGTCGCGGCGATTGGAAGAACCGGCGCGCGGAGAGTGATCACCTCAAATCCGGGCTGCCTGATGCAGCTTCAATATGCGAGGATGCGATGGCGTCAGGATTGGACGGTCTCTCATATAACCGAGTTCCTTCGAGAGGCATTGGAAGGAGGCGAGATCGCCCGTTCAACCTTTTCTTGATCAATTCCTGAATTTGGATATAATCCTGCATGATTTTCCGATATACATTCTCCTAGGCCGTCGGAATTCGCTTATCAACCCGCATTCGACACTGTAAAGCTCACTCCCGATGAGGGGGAGGTCAGTCAAATTCCTTTGCTTACTTAAGGTGGCGGTAATCGTGCCTCTGAGGGAGCTTTTCGGTGACGCCGCGGCAGCGTCTGAGGAGGACGGCCCGGGAATTCATCCGAGGAACTCCAACATGTGGGGCACGCTGCAAAATTTCGAGTAAGGAGGATAGAGTTATGGCAAGTGCGGCTGCTGGCAACTCGAAAAACGAAACCTCAATTCAGATTGGGGTGAGTCGTCCCCCGCTTCCGCTCACCGATCTGCCGACTCCGGAAGAGGTTTTCAACAAACCGAAAATCGGCGGCAAGGAGCTGATCACGTGCGTCCTGGGACCGAGCATGATCGCCCTGGGGGTGTCCATCGGCAGCGGAGAGTGGCTCCTGGGTCCGTTGGGATTCGGGAAGTACGGCTTCATGGGCCTGGGATTCCTTGTGATGATTTCGGCCGTGCTCCAGACCTTCTACAATGTGGAGAACGCGCGTTACACCCTGGCTACCGGCGAAGTGCCGATAGTCGGCTTCAACCGGTTTCCTCCGGGCCTGTTCTTCTGGGTCCCCGTCTCCCTGATTCTCATGTACCTGGCGTGGATCTGGGGTGGCTGGGCGGCCGCGGCTGGGCAGGGCCTCTATGCCCTGTTTCTTGGCGGGCCCGTCAATATGAAGGATCCCGGGCAATTGCAGACCGTGCGCATTATCGCCATCCTTTTGCTGTGCTTGTCTTTCGTGATCTACCTCTTCGGGAAGAAGATCGTCCGGACTATGGAGGCCATTGACACGTTCCTGGTCTTCCTTATCCTCGTGGTATTGATCACCTTGACCATCATTTTCGCGCCGGGGAAGATGTGGGGGGAAATGCTCCTCAGCATTGTTACTCCCGCGATGCCGCCCAAAGGCATTGACGCCACAACGCTCGGCGCCATCATGGGTTACACGGGCTTTGCCTCAGGCTTTAACTTTATGCTGATCAACTATTATCGTGATCACGGGTATGCCATGGGCCACCGATGCGGCTTTTACTCCGGCATCGTCGGCGGCGCGAAAGTAGACGTGCTCCCTTCGGGTTGCACCTTCTCGGATACGGCGGAGAACAGGGCGACTTGGAAGCGTTGGTTCCGCTACCTGATCATCGATCAGTGGGCGGTATTTTTCGTAGGCGCCATGATCGGCATGTTCATCCCCAGTATGCTCGTGGTCGCCCTTGCGGTAACGCCCGGGGCTGCGGAACCCACTGTGGCGAACATGCCTGTTTACGCCGCGATGGAATTGGGCAAGCGAGCGGCCTGGCTGTTCCCCTTCGTCCTATTTATCGGATCGCTGATCCTATGGAAAACGCAAACCACCCTTTTGGAAATGTTGATCCGCAACACCGCGGATTCCGCTATCGCGGTCAGCCCCGGCCTGCGCCAATGGATCGCGGGCGACCCGCGCAAATTCTATTATCTCATGGCGGTGATCCTGATCGTCGCGATCGGCATCATCATCCATTTGGCGCTCCCGACCAAGTTGCTGCAAATTTCAGCGAACATGGCGAACCTTGCGTCCATCATCTACCCGCTCGTGCTGATCTATCTGAACCGCCAACTCCCTGAAGCCGCGCGGGGCGGGATCTGGTCGACCATCATGCTGATTGCCAACGTGGTCTTCTTCGGGTTCTTCTTCTTGAACTTCTTGTCTCTCCAAGTGGCGGGCAAACCGCTCGTCGTGTTCTAGACTGCGATATCGGCGCTTTCAGAGACAAGAGCGACACATGAATGCAGTCGGGGGCAAACGTGATTCCCCCGGCTGTTTCTTTGAGCGCCACGTTACCAAGGAGAAGCGGATCGGAATAGCCCCACTTCGTCTTTCCCCTTTCGTGGAAAGCATTTCAAGACCCTCTCCCCTCGTGGGAGAGGGCAGGGTAAGCGGGTTTATTGAACATGGAAAAAACGTGAATCGGTTTGGAGCTCGATTATGGGTTTGACCTTAATGGAGGGCAACGAACTCATCGCTTGGGCCGCGTATGAGGCTGGATGCCGCTTTTTCGCAGG
>VGSG01000040.1 GCA_016875095.1 Deltaproteobacteria bacterium | reverse complement strand
TCCGGGAAGAGTAATAACTATAAAGCAGGACGATCCCGAAAACCACCGATGTCCCACCCAAGACCAGGAGCATCATCTTGAAAGCGATGCTGCTGCGCGGCTTTAGGGTCATTTTGGACCTCGGTAAAACTCATCGAATGGAGGAAGGCCGTTGATCAACTTGTACGAGAGAAGGGCCTCGCCCACCGCTGCATAATCCCCTGGTTTGAGCTTGCCCATCTCCGCTCTGCTGTCACCCGGTAGAATCAGGTCCTGCATCCGATCAAGCATCCACTGTTGATGCGCCTTGTTGGTTCCGGTATTGGCGGCGTCCGCGTATTTCATGACGATCCGAACTGCCTCCTCTTTGTGCTCAAACGCGTAGAGCCAGCCTTTGAGCGAAGCTTGGAGAAAGGCCGCGCACATCGTCGGGTCCGACTCAAAGGTATCCTGCGTGCAGTAGATTCCGTCCTCGGGGAAGTTCAGGCCCAGGTCCGCGAAGAAGAAAGCGGTAAGTTCGTCGGCATCAAGGCCGCTGTTCAGAAGCGTGTGGTACTCGTTGTACCACATGGCTGTATTGGCATCCACGCCGCCTTTGAGAAAAAGGCCCATCGACGAATAACACGGGACCACATTCACGTTGAGCCCATACTTGCGAAAGAACGACACAGGCTGCAAGTAGAACTGACCTGCCCATACGCCGACCTTCTTGCCGTTCAGGTCCTCGGGACGCAGAATACCGCTCTTCTTCTTTGCCACCAGGAGGAGGGCTGAACGCTGGATGATCTGGCCCACGTTCACCACTCGGAGCCCGGCAGCCCTCTTCTGGATGGCGTTGGACAGCCAATCGGTGCAGAAGGTGGCGCCGCCGGTTTCGAGAACATGAAAGGGTGGCTTATCCGGTCCGCCCCGCAACAAATCCACGTCAAGTCCCGCTTCACGGTAGAAACCTTTCTCCACCGCGAGCATATAGCCGGCAAACTGGGCCTGGGGAAGCCACTGTGGGAGCATCACGACTTTTTTCAGTTCCTGCGCCCATGCGCCCGAAACAGCAGCCTGCAAAAGCGCAAACAGAAAGAGTATGGCGCCGATCCGCCTCACCTGAGTTTCCCCGAAGATCTTATCGGACACTCCTGCTACCTTTATGAGAATGGTTGCTTTGGGTGATAAGCAAGCAGGCCTAACAGGCGCCACGCCTTTTCCGCACGCGCCGCGGCGTCGAGTGACCCACCCGCCGTCCCACGGCGCTCGCAAAACCTTACATAAATATCTCGCGTGAACCCACGGCACGCCTTCCCGTTAGAGATTAGGGCAGCTTAGCACATCCGAAAGAGTGAACGAAAGGATTTCCGGGTTTGAGGGCCGAGCATGGACCCGTCAGTACGGCGGGCCGACTGCCTCCGGCCAATGAGGATGCGTCACGGTTCGCGTTGAAGGCGTAGAAGGTCCTTTTCTCGGCCGATCATCACCATGATGTCGCTCGGCTTGAGCACGAAGTTCGGCCCGGGCAGGAAAACGAATCGTTCCGGCACGACCTCTTTGATCCCGATGGCAAAGACCTCGAAACGCTCCCTGAGTCTCAACTCCAGCAAGGAGCGACCGTGAAACGAAGCGGGGGGAGCGATCTCCATGACCTCAAAGTCTTCTGCAAGGGGCACAAAATCCAGTAGGTTCGGATTGAGAACCTGCGCCGCGATTCTGCGTGCAGTCTCTCGTTCGGGAAAGATCACGTCCGTTGCGCCCACGGCTTTGAGAATATGCGCGTGGTCTTCGCTCGTGGCTTTGGCCCGGATGCTTTTCAGGCCGATTCTCTTGAGGTGCAGGGTACACAAGATGCTGGCTTCCACACTTTCACCAAGGCTCACTACCGCCTCATCGAAATCCGGAGTCACCAGGGCGCGCATGGTGTTGAAGTCCCGGGCGTCCACGATGAGCGCCCGCTGAACCTTGTCTGAAATGGAGTTCACACGGTCTTCGCTACTGTCGAGGCAGAGCACCTCGCAGTCTTTGGCCAAGGCTTGCGCGAGTTCGCTGCCAAACTGGCCCAGCCCGACGACACAGATGACTTTCCTATCTATTTTCATCCGATCATCACCGTTCCATTCGGATACCGCACGTGCGCCATCGTCGGAGGAAAGACCCATAGAGCCACGGTCAACGGACCGAGTCTTCCCACGAACATAGTCGCGATGATCCAAAGCTTTCCGAATGTCGAAAGGTTTGGCGTCACTCCGGTGGAAAGTCCCACTGTGCCGAACGCGGAGATCTGTTCGAAAGCCAGCTCTCTCGCGCCTACCGGCAGGTGAGACTGCGTCCAAAGCAGCAAGAAGACGCCGAGGACGTTCCAGAAAACCGCGAGTCCGAAAAGGAGATCCGCGCGATTGACCAGCTCAAAACTCAGGCGACGATCCAGGAGCCGAACCTCTCTCTCCCCCCGCACGCTTGCTCGCAGCCGCGCCAACCAAATGGCCAACGTTGTGGTCTTTACTCCACCGGCGCAGGATGCGGGAGATCCCCCAATAAACATAAGCCCGATGAGGACCAGCAGTGAGGCCGAAGGCAACCTTCCGATATCCACGGTGTTAAAACCTGCTGTGCGAGCCGTAATTGACTGGAAGAGCGAATGTACGAGTCGGTCGTCCCAGGAGGTCTCCTCAGGGGTGAGTCCGAACACCAACAGCGCTGCGCTCCCGCCCACGATGAGCAATCCTGAGACCGCCAGCGCCACCTGCGCGTGCAGCGAGAATCGCCTAGCTTGGAACGGTCGATCCTTGCGGTCTTTCATTGAGACGTGAACCCAAAGCTCGTGAAGCACCAGATAGCCCAGACCTCCGAAGACGATCAGGGTCATGACGACAAGAAGCACGCCCCAACTTCCCTTTACGACCATAAGATTATCGGTATTTATGGAAAACCCCGCGTTGCAAAAGGCTGAAACAGAATGAAACACAGACCACCAGACGGCGTAGCCCCAATCTTGCCCCGCGGGGAGCAGAACAAAGAGAGAGAGCGCCCCGGCGCCTTCAACGCAAAAGGTAATAGTGAGAATGGTTCGGAATGTGCTTCGGAATTCCGCGCCGATGTCGCGCTGAAAAAACGTGTCGCTCACCAGCGCCTTGGATTTCAGAGTCATCCTTCGTCCGAGAATCTCGTAGAACAGCGCGGCAAAGGTCATGATCCCCAGGCCTCCGGCCTGTATCAGGAGGAGGATGATCCCCTGACCCGCAAGGGTATAATCCTTGCCCGTGTCCACCACTGCGAGGCCCGTCACGCACACCGCGGAGGTAGCGGTGAAGAGCGCATCCACAAAGCCCACCTTGCCCGGCTCATGGGACCACGGGAGTCGAAGCAAGACAGCCCCTACCAGTATAATCCCCGCAAAACTCAGCGCCAGCGTGGCCTGCGGAGAGCTGAGAATTCGAGCGAAGGCAATTTCGCTGCGCAAGAAGCTCATTTTCAGAATCGCTCACCCATGTGACGCACAGGCTCTGTCTCCATTACAGGGCCGTCTAATCCTTGATGAAGGAGTTCACGTCATACCCGGCTTTCTTGTAATTGTCCAGGGATCGGGTCTTAAGGATCTCGTCTTCGGTTTTCTCCGAGCGTTTGTCCGCGAATTCCGCCGCTAGGAGCCGCTTTCCCCGGCTTTTCTATTCACGAATGGATTCGGCGACACCGGCAATCCTATGAAAATAGTCGCCATGAAGCACCCCTGTTGGGATTTGCGTATGGAGTAGTTTGGAGGGGAGACGAGTCTCCCCTCCAAATTATTGCGCAACGATGCGCTCTTGCTGCCGGCCTCCGAGGCGAAGCCACGGAGCGCTCGCCGAAGCCCGGGACTTTCATGATTCGTTGTAGCTCTCCAGCTTTGGCAGTTGGCACGACTGATCAAGCGACTAATAAAGGACGGGGTGAAAGTCTCAGATAACGGTTGCAGCCGGCAAGTCGATGTCACTTCGGCGTCTACTCGGCTCGACATTTCCGCGCTGTTTTCGGATGACGAGAGCGGTGGGAAAACCGGTTGACAGCCTGGCGGAGGGAGAGGTACGCTTGGAATCAGGGGAAAAGGGCTTTTCCATCAACATGACGACGGTATCGCAGTCCTATTGGCTTTGAGGGGCCATCGCGGGTCCTCGCAGGCGGCAAGGGCGGATCGCCGAGACCCGTTCTCGAGGGGAACACCCCGGAACCGGCAAGACCGCGGCATAATCCGGTAAAGATACACGTCTTCTCCGGCGTGAAACAACCTCACGCCAGGCGGGGCATACGGCAAGGTGTAGAGATCTTCTTTCAGTCAAAGCCCACGTGCCGGGGAAGGCCCCATGTTCCACCTCCTCAAGTGACAAGACAGGCGCAAAATCGAGGACAGATCTTCACAGTCGGCACGTCGGGCCGGTCAAGGGTGTTGCGTCACAGAGTCGGGCTATCCACAGGCATTAGTTCAGGTTGTCCGTGTTAGAGGGCGAGCATGCGCATAATCATTGTCGGGGCTGGAGAGACTGGGTATCATTTAGCTCGACGTTTGTCTTACGAGAAACAAGAGGTCGTGGTCGTCGATCGTTACGAGGAGAGAATCTCCCTCGTCGAGGAAACGCTCGACGTTCATGCCATTGTCGGCAGGGGATCTTCGCCCACCGTGCTTCGACAATCGGGCATTGAAGGGGCCGGCATCTTCGTTGCAGTCACGGACTCTGACGAGGTCAATCTCGTGGCCTGCTTTGTGGGAGGTAAGCTGAACGGCCACATGAAAAAAGTCGCCAGGCTCAGGCATGAAGACTACTTCGATCTGCCTGAAATACTAGATGAAAAGCACTTGGGAGTAGACCTCGTCATAAGTCCGGAAGCGGAAGCCGTCAAGAGGCTGATGAGCGCTCTGGAGATCCCGGGGGCAACTGATGTTATTGATTTTGCTGAAGGAAGAGTGAAATTGGTGGGGATTCGCCTTCATCATGACTCGCCCCTCGTCGGCAAAACCTTGATAAGCCTTCGAGAGCAGTATCCGAGCCATAGACTCTTTATTCCAGCAATTCTAAGGGAATCGGAGGTCTTGATACCGAGGGGGAGCGACGTCCTTCAGGCCAATGACGCCATTTATCTCATGACTCAAGTTGAATCCCTCCCAACGGCCCTGGAGATCTTTGGCGTCCTCGCGACAAAGCCAAAGAAATTCTTCATTGTCGGCGGCTCCACGGTAGGTCTCAGGATTGCCCAAGAACTGGAAAGAAGGGGTTACTCTCAGATCACACTGATAGAAGCCGACCCGGCGCGGTGCGAGGCTGTAGCCGCGGTTCTCGATCACACGCTTGTGCTCAACTCCGAGACCCTGGATGAACCGTTTCTCCGAGGCGAAGGAGTGGCTGAAGCGGACGTGTTCTTGGCCGTGACGGAACATGACGAACAAAATGCGCTCGTAGCCCTCCTCGCGAAGCGAGTCGGGGCGGCACGGGTGGCGGCTTTGACGAACAAGGCCGACTACCACCGTTTGCTCAACGCCGTCGGTATTGATATGGTGATCAATCCGCGACTGACGGCCGCTTCGAGGATCCTTCAGTACATCCGAAGGGGGAAAGTAATTTCGGTGTCCATGCTCCCCGGTGAGGAGGTGGAAGCGCTCGAATTCGAGGCGATGGAAACATCCCGATTGGTTAAGAAGCCCTTGAGAAAGCTGAAATTTCCTCCAGGCGCCATTCTGGGGGGAGTCGAGCGAGCGGGAGACTTCATTATTCCTGATGGAGACACCCGAATAGAGATCGGAGACCGAGCTGTCTTCTTTGCGAAAACGGAAGCCATCCCCGGTATCGAGAAACTTGTCACGGTAGGTTTGAGTTTCTTCTGATGCATCCACGACTTATAACCGCAGCGCTTGGCGCGATCCTGGCAGTCTTGGGTCTCTGCATGTCCACGTCAATCCCGTGGTCGCTCCATTTTGGGGATCAGGCGCACGACGAATTACTCCTTATCTCAGCCGCTTGCGCGATCCTGGGAAGCCTTGCGGCGCTCGGTTTCTGGAAAGCGGGGGCGGAGTACAGCGTCAAAGACGGTTTCGTTGTAGTAACCTTGGGATGGGTCCTTGCCGGGCTCCTCGGAGGGATGCCGTACTATATTTGCGGCGTGGCGCCATCATTTGTCGATGCGGTCTTTGAATCGGTTTCGGGCTTTACCACCACTGGGTCGAGCGTAATGGCGGACGTGGAAAGTTTGCCACGTTCCTTACTCTTCTGGCGAAGCCTCACGCATTGGCTCGGCGGCATGGGGATCATAGTGCTGTCCGTCGCGATCCTGCCCATTCTGGGAGTCGGCGGCATGGCGATGCTCAAGGCCGAGATCCCTTCGCCCACAGTTGACAGACTCAGACCGACCGTTGCTGCCACGGCCAAGACGCTCTGGAAAGTGTATCTCTTCCTCACCGTGCTTCAGACTCTTCTTTTGTGGCTGGCCGGAATGGATCTGTTCGACTCGATCTGCCACACGTTTGCGACTCTAGCTACCGGAGGCTTCTCCACTAAGAACCTTTCGGTAGGCCATTACAACAGTCCCGTTATATATTGCATCATCATCGTCTTCATGCTCCTGGCCGGTTTGAACTTCACTCTCCATTATGAAGCCGCGACCGGGAAACCGGGAGTATATTGGAACACGACGGAATGTCGCACGTATCTGCTTCTTTTTGTCGTATGCAGTCTGTTCATAGCGTGGAATGTGTATGGTGAGATTTACGCGAACCTGTCCGAAGCTTTCATAGGGTCCGCATTCCAGGTGGCCTCGATTATGACGACCACCGGCTTCGTGACCAACGACTGGGAAAAGTGGCCTTGGGTTTGCCAATGGCTGCTGCTCTGTCTGATGTTCATGGGCGGTTGCGCCGGGAGCACCGGGGGCGGGATAAAATGCATGAGGCTGATTGTCTTAACGAAGGCCGTTTTTCGGGAACTCCGACTGCTCTCTCATCCGCGAGCGGTAATCTCTCTCAAGGTCGACCGCAAGGTGATCCCGGGTCCCATAGTCAGCGGCATACTCGCTTTCATCGGTCTGTTTGTCGGTGTGTGGTCCGCTTCGGTACTGGCGCTCATCGCCATGCAGATAGACGTTATAACCGCAGTTGGAGCGGTCACGGCAAACCTGTCCAACGTGGGCCCGGGACTCAACAGGGTCGGGGCAACGGACACGTATGAATGGATGTCCGAGCCTGTCAAATGGGTCCTTATCTTCGATATGCTCGTGGGTAGACTTGAGTTGTACACTGTCTTTGTCCTTCTAACCCCCAGCTTTTGGAGACGATAGCGTCTGAGAGCCTCTCGCCCTTCCTACATATTCAAATGAAACTCTACAATTGCGCCCGGCGCTCAGGGCGCCGGCGCGGCTTGTGGAGAGCTGAGAATTGGAACAAAGGCAATTCCCTTGAGGAAGAAGCTCCTCTTCCCGATGAGTCACCGTCGAGCGAGAGAAACGTCAGATTACAGCTCCGATGGATTGCCCCTCCAGCCGTCTATCGGCTTCCACCAGAAAGCCGGGCGCGCAGCCCCCGCCAGAGTATAATGGTTTTGCGGGCCGCGTCTATTCCTTAATGAGAGAGTCCACGTCATAGCCGGCCTTCTTGTAATTGTCCAGAGCCCGTGTCTTGAGACTCGGGTCTTTGGTCTTCTCCGAATGCTTGTCCGCGAGCTCCGCCGCGTGGCTCCACATTCCTTGGCTCTCGTATTCGCGGATCGACGAAGTTACACGCGATTCCTCGTCCGATGTCTCCATCACCGCGGCTCGGCACCATGAAATGAGCTTCTTGACTGGATTGCCGCAACGCGGGCATTTGGCTAAGGGTTCGTCGCAGACACGCTGAAACGCTTCAAATGCCCGGCAGCATTCATCGCAGGATCGGGCCGGATCCACTGCCTGGTACTCATAGATCGGCAATTGAACACCTCGTCCAGGTAGTCATGGAAGTAATTCCTTACGGAAGTAACGCTCCGTGTAGACAAATGCTCCCAAGGAGTTTCGGTTCGTTGTGGCAATTTTACCGTCAATATTGGTATAACTCGACTGAGTGTTAGGCGCAAGGCGCCCGCTGCCCTAGTAGCATCCGAGGTGGCTGAGAGATGATCTACGCGCTTATCATGGCCGGCGGTAGCGGAACCCGCTTTTGGCCGGAGAGCCGCAAGAGTCGGCCGAAGCAGTTCCTCAATATTGCCGGGCCAAAGAGCATGATCCGTTTGACGGTGGAACGGATTGCGACGGAAATTCCCGTCGGCCGGATTATGGTGATCTCCGGCGCCTCTCATGCCGACGAGATACGCAATGAACTCCCCGAGTTGAACCCCGAAATGATTGTTGCGGAGCCGTGGAGTCGCAACACTGCGCCGTGCGTAGCTTTGGCCGCGTATAAGCTTCGAAAAGCAGATCCCGACGCGGTGATGGCCGTGCTCCCCGCGGATCACACCATAGGGAAGGAAGAGGCGTTTCTGGATGCGCTGCGCCACGGGGCCGACGCAGTCTCTAGAGGAGACTATCTTCTCACCTTCGGTGTGGTCCCGAACCGGCCCGAAACCGGTTACGGATATATTAGGATCGGGAAGGTCGCGTTCAGCGTGGGGCCTGACAAAGTACACAAGGTTGACGCGTTTGTGGAGAAACCTGATCTTGAAACCGCCCGCCTATATCTTGCTTCAGGGAATTACCTCTGGAACAGCGGCATGTTCATGTGGAAGGCGTCGGACATTATCCGTGCCATCGACAGGCGACTGCCGCGCCTGGGCGCCGCGATGAAGTCAATCGCATCGGCTCTCAACACCATTGAGGAGGCGGATGCTCTGCGTGGCGTCTACCAGAGCCTTGAATCGATTTCCATTGACTACGGAATCATGGAGAGGGCGGACAACGTAGTGTGTATTCCTATCGATGTAGACTGGAACGATGTGGGAAGCTGGGCTGCCGTAGTTGAACTCTGGCCCGCGGATAAGACCGGCAACGTCACGCGTGGGCAAACTCTCTTTCTTGACAGCAGAAACTGTGTAGTCTCTTCCAATCACCGGTTGGCGACTCTTATCGGAGTGGAAGATCTCATTGTGGTAGATACACCGGACGCGTTGATGGTCTGTCATAAGGACCGGGCTCAAGATGTGAAGCGCCTGCAGGAGGTCCTCGCGGAGCAGGGATACGAAGATCTGCTTTAGAGGTGATTTCAAAATCGGTGAGCTTTTCGAAGAATGACCGGGAAGGCCCCAATATTAGGCATGAAGGAGAGAGCGGGACATGCGGATTGCGATCCTTGCGCCGATCGGGCGGCAAACCTCTCCGCTACGTGAAAGCCCGTGGCAGCAGACGGTTTCCTTGCTGGTTCAGGGGCTGGTTCGTCGCGGGGTCGAGGTCACTCTTTTTGGAAGCGCAGGTTCGCAGATAAGCGCCGATCTTCACGTTGTGATCCCCCGCCCTTACGAGGACGACCAGGGTCTTGATCCCGCAGCCCGGGAATCTCTTTATGTAAGCGAACTTTTTGAGCAAGCCCTCGACTTCGATTTGATTCACAATTGCCTCGGATCCGTTCCGCTCACCTATTCGGGCATGGTCGAAACGCCGGTTCTCACCACTATCCATGAATGGCCTGTGGAGACAGGCCTCCCGGTTTACCGGAAGTACAACCACAGATCGTTTTACGTGTCCGTCAGTAACGCGGCTCGCTTGCCCGAACTCACGTACGCGGCCACCATCCATCCCGGCATCATGGTGGAAGCATTTACCTTTCAGGAGATTTGCGAGGATCTCCTCCTCTTCCTCGGACCTATCCGACGTGAGACAGGCGCCCGGGAGGCTGTCGAGATCGCACAACGCGCAGGCAAGACACTGATAATCGCGGGCCTTAGTGAGGACGAGGTTTACTTCCAGACCCAGGTGGAGCCTTTTCTCGATAGCCCTGGGGTCAAGTATGTGGGCGCGCCTGGACCTCACGAAAGGGTTGAGTTGCTTGGCAAGGCCATCGCCCTGCTACACCCGATCAGCTTCGATGAGCCCTTCAGCTTTTCCGCCGCCGAAGCCAATGCATGCGGCACGCCCGTCATAACTTTTCCCCGCGGGGCAATGCCGGAGCTCATCGCTCACGGACGGAACGGATTCCTGGTGAAGGATGTGTCCGAGGCCGAGGCCGCGGTGGACCGCATTGGCGACCTGTCGCGTGAGGAGTGTCGGCGAGTTGCAGAAGAACGCTTTTCCGTGGATCGGATGGCGCTGGACTACTATCAGCTTTATGCTCGGATTGGCGAACAGACGAGCCGTGAAGAGACGCGGCCATGGGGACATTACGAGGTCTTATCCGACAAGCCGGACCACAAGGTGAAACGGATTGTGGTGCTTCCTGATAGAAGGATCAGTTTGCAACTTCATCGGAGGAGGTCCGAACGCTGGACCGTTATCAGCGGTTCACCAATCGTAACGAAGAATACTGAAGAGGTTCGCCTCAATCCGGGAGATACCATCGAGATCCCGCTTGGGGTTAGGCACCGTCTTGCCAATCCGGGAAGCGAGCCGGTAGTGTTCATCGAGGTCCAGACTGGTGAATACTTTGGCGAAGACGACATAGAGAGATTCGAAGACGACTACGGAAGACCCCTGAACGAATGACCGTCGATCTCGAACAGGGCTCTAACCCGTCTTGACGCCTGCGCATGTCACTACGTTGAGTTCTATTTGATTAATGCATGAGAGTCTTCAGACGGGCGGCAGTCTGCTTGTCCAGCGCGGCCTCCAGGACTGGAATAACCTTGGAATCACCGGGAGGCCCTTGAATTCTGAAAATCGCGGTTATCGGCGCTTTCACCGGCGCTTCCGAAGCGTCCGGTTGTCCTTCTTTGCCGGGAACTGAGATCCCGAAACGTTTGAGTTCCTTGTCCAGCCCCGTGATTTTCAGCAAGCCTTCGTGTTTCTTCATAAGATCTTTTGCTCCGGGAATCTGTCCCAGGGCATCGGATGGAAGGAGCATCGTATGCACGCCGACCAGCAGATTGAAATTCAGCGCGGACAGACCGACGCCGCCAATGACTCCCATGCCCAGGTTTGGCCCTTTGAGCGTCAGGTTTTCCGTGGTGGCTTTGCCTCCTTTGAACTGGAAATCGCCGGTCAGGGACTTGTAAACAAGTCCTTCCTCCGTTCGACCTGCCTGCGCAGGATCGAGAGCCGTTCCCGCAAGGAGTCTCACTTGGTCAAGTAATAAGCCGGCTTTCCCTAGCTTGATCTTGCCCTCACCCATGCTTAACGAGAGCGCGCCATGCAAAGTGTCCAGAGACGCAACTTTGTGTAGGTCACCCTTGACCGTAAAAGCGCTCTCCAGGAGCCCCTGGGCATGACCGTTGATTTGCGGCGACACCAGCGAATCTCCACGGACTTCGATGGGGCCGTTTATCCCTTCTACACGCCATGAGGCCTTGGGAGGACGGTAAGATACCCCGAGGAGTTGAATCGACCCATTCGGCAAAACGCCTCCCGCCGATGGTTTCAGAATCAAGTTGGCCTTTATGGGCCCGCTGAGCCCATACCCGGCTGCCGGGATGTAACGTAGCACGCTATTGATATCGGTCTCCTCAAGACGGAGCGAAAGGTTTCCGAAGCCGCCCTGAGCGTCCACCAGCTCGCCTTGGCCGCTCATTCGGGCGCCCGGCAAGGTTACCAAGCCGTCGTCCAGGGTCACCTTCTTCTGAGCCAATCGGCCTGAAGCCGAGAGTTTCCCGGCAACCCCCGCGGGCTTCCTAAAGCTGTCCTTGTGCCGAAGGTCCAGATTTCCCAGCGGAGCATCAAGACGCCATGAGATTTGCCCAACGGTCCCATCGAGCGCGGCTTCCAGGGTCGTGTGACCTTCCACTTTGGAATCCCGACCCAAGTAGCCGCTCAGTAACGTCAGAGCTCGACCGCCGATCAGCGCGGTGGCCCGAAGACTCATTTTCGGTCCACTTGAACCAACCCCTGTCAAATTGCCTCGGACCACGAGCGTGTCCCGCGCGTCTTTCTCATCCCTGAGGCCGACCCGAAGGTCCTTGAAATCAATTCTGCTCCCCTGGACAGAGATGCCCGATTCCGCTTGAACGCGCGACAAGGGCAGCCACGGCGCATGAGGAGCCGGCCTCACCGCAGGGTGAGTGATTTCCAGGCGAGCCTGTCCCTGGAACTGAGAGGTTCTCCGCTCCATCCCATTCGCCGGAGTAATGGCGCCTTTCACGCCGAGGACGCCTTTTTGCCCCGGCTCCTTTCTCAGATACGTCCACAAGATCTCCGAGGGGGTCAGATCGCCGGTCAGGTCCAGTTGCAAGCGATCGGCTCCGCCGATGACTTTGCCATGCACAGGTATGGTTTTCAGGATTCGGAAGTCCTCAGGGAACTGAACTCCCAATCCCTGGAGCCAGCTCTGATCGAGAGACGCGCTCGTCTCCAGATCGAAAGATCGTTCGTCGGAAAACGGCCTATTCACCTTTCCTTTTATGGCCGCGAGCCGTTGGTCGCGGGAGATTTCGGCGCGCTTTATCTCCAGAAGCTCCGGTTCCAGCGTGAACACGGAACGCGCGTGCAAGGGCTTGCCAATCGCCGCGAATTTACCCGTAGGCGCTCCATTCTCAAGATCCAGAGATCCCGTAAGGCGCCAGACTTCGGGCCCGTTCCATAGTCCCTCTAAGGAGCCTTTGAGGTCACCCGATCTCCGATCCAGGGGGATATCAACGGGCAAAATCTCGGCCAGCTCTTTGAACGGCATCGGCCTGATCTGGACTTTCCAGCGCAGGTTCTCAATTCCCGTGAACTTGGGCTTGGCTTGCAGAGTTCCGTGGACAGACACCCCTCCCGCCACCCCTACCGTCGGCGCAAGTTCCGCACGAAACGCCATCAGGTCGCGCTGGGATTTGTTTACGTCCAAACCGACATCGATCTTGACCTGTTTGAACGCGACTAGTTTGTCAGCCCAAGCAGGCAGATAGGGTTTGAGATTCGAGATGCTCAGCGATTCTGTGACGAGGCGGAACTCCCCTTGCTCCGCACGGGAATAATCGGCCGCGGCCGTGATCCGTCCGCTGAGCTTCGCGGGCTCTTTCATTGCCGCGTCAGGCCCCAAATAGAATCCACACTCGATCCTGATCGGCTGATCCGCCGCATCCTGCTTCAGCGCGGCGTTAATGCCGCGAAAGAGGATTTCGGACTTGTTCGGATCCGATCCAGTGTCGTGAGCTACCCGGAAGCTGCCTTCGGAAAATGTGAGACTCTTGATAGTCAGAATGGGCCCGCGCGCCTGACCCGTAACCCGCTGAACCGAAAGACCCTCCGGAGCCGCGACAGATGTCTGTGGCTGCGCAACCGTTTCGGGCCGCCCTTCTTTGATCCCTTCCGAAACACGAAGAGGTGAGGGCGAGGTTCCCGGAGCCGTAGGCGCGAGGTCTCTCGGGGACCCGGTCAAAGTGATCGCGAATCGCTCAACTGAAGCCGAATCAATCGCAAACTCTCTCCGAAAGAGCGACAGGAGCCGCGGCCTCATGACTACTTTGTCCGCTGAAAATAGAGGTTGCCCCTCCGACGACTGAACAGTGACTCCGCCCACCGTGACGCTTATCAGCGCGGGGAGCGCGGCGGAAACTTTCACCGGTCCCAAGAGAACCTTTCGGCCGGTTGCTCGCTCAAGCTCCTCCTCGACCTTTGCGCGGATCAGCTCGGTCTGCGGCGCAAGGAAGACCAGCGCGGCCACACCGGTGAGGATGAGGACCGCCACGACAATTCCTATCAATGAGATCCGGAAGACAAGTCTCATATACTATTCCGTCGGGCGATCCGTAAATTTGACGGATTCGGACTCCTTGAGTCCGGGATCGCGCTCAATAGGTTCCGTCGCCCTTTCCATTGTTGGTGGTTTTTCGCTTACCGTCGAACGTGACGAGCGCCGGTTTGGAGTGTCCGAGCCTCCTCTTGAAATTCTCCAGAGCCTGCAATAAATCGAAGTCCCTGATAGCTTGCCAGAGTTCCGGGTTCTTGCGTCTCCCTATCTCCGCGGCCGGGAAGAGGTTGAGTTCCGGGTCTTGACCCAGGTCCGCCAGTATCAGCTCCTCAGGCGAACCGTCCGAGCCCCGGACCGTTCGAACCAACATGTGCTTGCTACCTTCCAGTCGAATGTACACTTTTCTTTTTCGACTCCCGCCGGGCTTTCCCGTTCTCTCTTGATCGCGGCCCGGGCGGATTGTGTCAGAGATCCCAATGCATTGCAATCTTAGTAATGACCATCCGAGGGCCTGTTTTGCCCAAGTCGGCGTAGTGGCTTTCTCTTGCGGTCCGTACGGCAATCCATTAATCTTGGAGTGTAAAGAAAGTGGACAGCGGGGCTGCGAAGTGGACTCACGACAGCTCATATGGCAGATCAGCCAAAAGGAACCGCTGAATCCTTATCAGATTTCGGGAATGGCCGCAGTTCTGGACCGTTCCAAGATTGCCTTCGACGACCGCACCGTTCTCGAAGTGGAAGCTCTCAATACGGTGCTCATGGTCTTGGATCGGACTGGAGAAGAAGCTTCGGTCTATCTTGTCGACCTTCGCCAATCCGATTCCCGTGTGACCGTCTTTCCCAAATTCCCCCGTGAACGGCTCGACGTTCTTATCTGCCTCAGCTCCCTTGAAGGTCGTCGCCAGGCCATTGCTGAGAATTTGGTCCCAGTGCTCTACGAAATCCCCAATTGGCTCGACCTGGTTCGAACTCTCTCCCGGTATGCGCTGGAGCGCGATGATGAGGCCCTGCGCGGTCGGCTCGCCGACGTGATGGAGATCGTCGTTTCATACCTCTTTGCAGCGATTTGTCAGCCTTTTGACCGGGATGCGCGGCTCGAAGCGGAATACGCGCTGGCCCGCGTGGTAGAGAGTATCTTTAAGTCGGCTTCAGAAGAAGCGCTTCCGCATTATATGCCTTTTGTGGACCGGTCGCTCGGGTTTCTTCTCCGGCAGGTCTTGATTTATCCGGTGAATCCTTTGGAACGACGCATCCTGGAGATCGCCGGTATACGAGCCGCCCTGAAAAAGCGGTCGGATGAGATCAAGGCGCGGATCGATCCGTGCCTTGACAAATTGATGGCCCAGGCGC
Source organism: Deltaproteobacteria bacterium (assembly GCA_016875095.1). Lineage (GTDB taxonomy): Bacteria > Desulfobacterota > Desulfomonilia > Desulfomonilales > Desulfomonilaceae > VGSG01. Next base: position 21,475 of record VGSG01000040.1, on the reverse strand, counting down.
TCATAACGACCTTATCCACCCTTGCGGCCATTCCGTCAGACCTAGCAGATGACCTGCGTCGCGAAGCAGCCGTGGCAGACTTCCCAGGCCGTGACAGGTTCGAGAAAGCAATCCTGCAACCGATCAGCGGCCGAGGGCCGGGAGAAATCGAGCGCCGCCGCTTGAATCTGGAAGCTATCGTGAAGGGAACCCTAGGAGTCGATTCCCAAGAACTCCGCACAAGTCTTGCTTTTGTGAAGAGCTTAGATGAGGAATGGCGAAGCATCCTGAGCGCTTTCCAGGACATGGTTGAAACAGTCCCTTCACAGGTCCAGATTGCATTCGCCAAGATCCTGGTTGTTCAGATCCTCAATATTGAGAAACCGGAAATCAAACAGGTCCTCGTCGACGGCCTGTGCAGAATCGTGTTGCGCCTTGAGAAGACGCGCAAACGGGCGTCACGGGATCTGGTCAACCTGTTTTCCACGCTCTTTCTGGACTCGGCTTATTCCTCTCAAGAGGCGCCTCGGGTGGTCTCTTGTCTCAAGGCTGTGGAATCTCTTGGAGCCACTTTGGGCCGGCATCGGTACTTCCTCATGGCCGAGGAGCTTATCGATCAACTCGTATCAAGGCCGCTCATTCAACCCCAAGAAAGACGCTACACCGTAGAAGACGACGATACGGGCGAGCCCCTAGTTTTGGCCGAAGACGCCGCAGCCAGTCAAGCCCATGTACAGCACATCAAGAGCCTCATGGCGATCATAGCTTCCAACCCCCGCGTCATGCATCGGCTCATCCCTTATCTCATCATCCAGATGGAGTTCGGGGGAGCTCGGCTGTGTGACGAGGACCTCATTCAGTATTGGATTTCGTCTCTGTTGAGGGCCAATGCGTCGGTGACGCATTTCTTGATCCGAACCCTCATCAAGGCCATTCCATATTCTTTCAAAGACATCGGGCCGTTGGACGCGCTGAGGCTCACCGCAGCCGGTCTGGCCAAGGAACTGGCCAATCGCGGAGTGCGGCCGATCGGCAATTTCTTGGGAAAGCTCAGAGGTGACATCCATTGGCGAGGGAGCGTGGAAAACTTCTATTTCACGCAGGGGATCCTCAAGTACCTGGCCACAGGCGAACCCGAGGCCATCTCGGAGTGGATGCCGCGCGAGTGCGCGCCTTACCTTGGAATGGACCAGTGGTGCTCCCCTCAAGAGGCGGAGGGCATCCGTGATCTGTGCCGTGGCATTTTCGAGGATTACAATCTCTCAGCGGAGGAGAAGAACGGATTCGCGGGACTAATTCGAGTCGACACCGCCAGGTACCGAGAAAACGAAAAATGGCCCGAATTCTCCCGCAGAGTGGTGCTCGACGTGTTGGATCTGCTCAAAGGTCTTCACTCCAAATACTTCATCACGAGGCAGGACCCTTCCGGAACCAACATCGAACAGGACTTGGTCAGATTCGACCGGATCGTAAACGAGCGGGCACACATCAAGGAGACGTACCTCACACCGGATATCAAGGAGCCTATGCCCGCGGCGGTGACTCTCACCGAAGGGACGGAAGACTACGTGAGGGAAATGGAGCGCATCAACCGGGACCACCCCGGCGCCCCCATAATTCTCCGAGCCAAGAAAGCGGGTCACGCGTACGCGCAGAAGGCCACGTACATTGAAGAGCGCTTTGAAGCCTTCAACAAGGATCTCACCCTCGAGTCGCTCCAGGAGACCATTGCTTCCACGATCAGCAATACCCGTTTTGCGGAAGTCACCGTAGGGAACCTGCCCGCCGCGCTTAGCTTTCTCGATAGCCTCGTGCGCGGACTGGCGGTGAACGGGCATTCGAGCTACTACCTCTTGCAGGCCGGGAGAGACCTCGCGCAGGCCGGTCCCCTGGGGATGACCTTCGACAAGGTGAGAGACCTCCTCAAGGTTGTCAAGAGGGAGCTGGACGATATCTACGCGTTCTATCGGCAGTGGTTCGAGGCGCCGTTTGACAACTTCGTTACAGCGTGCCCAATGGATCGTCTCCCGCGCAAGCTTAAGAACCTGACCACCCTCAAGGAAATTCCGGATTCCGACTTCTTCAGGAACTACCTCAAAACTCTTTACATATCGGACCTCCAGGCTCGTGATGGGAACCTGCGAGTCCTGGAGACCTTTGTGGACAAGGTGGAGCTCTTTCTGAATCAGCGATTGGCCGAATCGGGTAGGCCCGTTGCCCCGTTGCCTGATACTTCCGGGCCCAAGGTTCCGTTCTATTTCCCCGATCAAGGCGATATTTCGCCCTGTGCCATCGGCCTGAAAGCTGCGCTACTCAGATTCGCAGAGGTGACTCCACCCTACTTCGTCATAACAGCGGACCTGCCGCTGCCTCAAGGCGAGTCGGTAACAACAGACCCGGATTTTCGAGCAGGACTGAACGAATCGGTCCGGAGATTGGAGAAGCTGTGCGGCAGATCTTTCGGCGATCCTGCCAACCCTGCTCTTTTTTCCGTCCGTTCAGGCTCCCGGCTGAGTATGCCCGGCATGATGCTCACCATAACCAACGTGGGGATCAACGACGAGATTGCAGCTACCTTGGCCGAGCAGGTTGACCCCTGGTTCGCGTACGATTGTTACCGTCGTTTCCTGCAAGAGTTTGGTCAATCCGTGTACGGGGTCGAAAGAGAGGAGTTCCAGGACATTATCGATGAACGCAAGATGCGCTGGCGAGTTATGCGTAAGGCTGAGATGAATTTCGACCAGATGAAACAACTCGCGTTCGACTACAAGACCCGTCTGGGCGAACTTGCTCCGCAAGCGATAGAATTGATCGACTCGGGGCAATTCATTGATATTCTGGTTCTGTGCGCGCGTGAGGTGTTGCACTCATATGACGGGCAAGCCGCGCGCAAGTTTCGACAGGCCGCGGATATACATGGGAACTGGCGCACCCCGGTCATCATTCAAGCGATGGTGTACGGCAACGTGGATTTTGAGACCAGCGGAACCGGCGTGGTCTCGTACAATCCCTTTTCGCTTGAACTGACCGGTGTTTTCTCGCGTCGCGATCAGGGCACGGACGTGGTGGACGGCAAGGTGAACACCATTCCCGTGTACGACATGTGGAAGCAAGAAGAGACTCTCGCGTCGTTGATGCCGAGCTGCTGGGACCAGTTGTCGCCCCTGCTCCGGAAGGTCGCGGAGCGGCTTCATATGCATATCAATGTGGAGTACACCATAGAGAGAGGTAAGGCTCACATTCTCCAAATCCGCAAGAACCGCGAACGACGCGAACGCCTGCCCAGTCTGCGCGATTCGGGGTATCAGGTAATCGCGCAGGGAACCGGGGTTTCGGGAAAGATCTTTCGAGGCCTTCTGGTTACGGACAGGACCCAAATAGCGCCCTTCCGTCACATCAATAAGGCGCAGTCCATTGTTGACGCCATGAACGACCAACTGCCCGAGGGCGAAAAACTGGACGGGTTCATCTTCGTGGTCAACGATCCAATCCCCGAGGAGATCATGGAAGAAGTCTTCTCTCTCCCCGTGTCAACCGCGCTCGTCAGTCGGCTGGGCGGCAGAGGGGCCCACGCGGCGGATGTGGCCAAATCCCTGCGTAAGGTCTACGTGGGACAGGTGCGCCAAATCGAAAAATTTTCAGGTAAGCCGGAATCCGTGCGGTTTGGCGACCTCACCCTGGTTGTGGGGAGTAAGGTGATCATCCACGGCCAGACCGGCGAGGTCGCACTCTACGGTCGAGGTAAGGAGTCCCGAAGTGTTTGATAGCCATTCCATAGGACGCCTTCTATTGGAAGCCGGTCGCATAACCAAAGCCGATTACTCCGCTGCTGTTCGGCAATCCCGAGACGCAGGCAAGTCTCCCCACGAAATCCTTATCTCCAACGGAAAGATCTCCGTTGACGAGCTGGTTCAGGCGATCACCATCCTGATGGATATTACGTTTCTCAAAGAGGCGGTCGACACGGACAGCCGAAAAGAAGTCCCCCAGCAGGCCTTGCTGCCCCTGGGTTCTTACCTGGAACGAATCTCGCTGCTGTTTAAGACGGCCATCCTTATGTCGACGAAGAAGAGCGTGAGTTCGCTCATGGAGCTTCTCATCCGAGAAGCGCCTTCGGTTATGAACGCTGAACGGGCCACCATATTCTTGGCCGACTTCGATAGGAGGGAACTCTACTCTCACCTCGGGGTTGGGCTGACGTTCGATCAGATCCGGATCCCATGGGATTCCGGCGTGGCGGGCTGGGTCTTCACCCACGGGAAATCCCTCAACATCGCAGAACCCTATGAAGATCCACGCTTCAACAGAGATGTGGACGCGCGGACAGGGTTCAGGACCACAAGTTTATTGTGTGTTCCGCTTCGACACGCGAAGGGCCAGATCATGGGCGTGTTCCAGGTGCTCAACAAACGTGCGGGGTTCTTTACTCCCACTGATCTCGAAATCTTGGAGATTCTCGCGTCTCAAGCAGCTCGCTCACTTGAGAACGTCCTGGAACTCGACCGGTCTCTAGAGGGCCGGCCCCGACCCGAAACTCCCGTGGCTGAACTCGACGAATCGCTCAGGAAGGGAAGCCCTCTCGATGAAATCGTGGGCGCGAGTCAGGCCATTGAGGAGATTCACTCCCTCACCCGTAGAGTCGCTCCGACAGACACAACCGTGCTGATCCAAGGCGAATCGGGCACGGGCAAAGAGCTGGTGGCGCGCGCCATCCACGCGTTGAGTGGTCGAGCCGCAGGGCCCATGATCACACTCAACTGCGCGGCCGTCCCTTCGGAACTCATAGAAAGCGAGCTTTTCGGCCACAAACGTGGGGCATTCACGGGCGCCACGAGGGACCACGAAGGAGTGTTCCGGTCCGCTCACGGAGGAACCCTCTTCCTCGACGAAATCGAGGCTACGCCGCCCGCGATGCAGGTGAAGCTTCTCCGCGCCATCCAGATGGGAGAGGTCAGACCCGTGGGCGACAACGTTGCCCAGCACGTGGATGTGCGACTGATCGCGGCCACCAATCAGGATCTCGTGAAACTTACCGCCCAAGGGAAATTCCGTGAGGACCTTTTCTATAGGATACATGTCTTTCCCATCGTGATCCCGCCTTTGCGCGAGCGCGCGGACGACATTCCTATCCTTGTGAAGCATTTCCTCGACAAGTACGCGCAACAAGCCGACAAAGATATTCGAGCTATGGACCCGGCCGCGCTCAAACTGCTCATGAGGTACCCCTGGCCGGGCAACATCCGTGAGCTGGAAAACGAAATCGAACGGGCTGTAGTGCTCACACCCCCGGGCGGGACCATCTCCGTGCGCAGCCTATCTTCCCGAATACCGGGTTCATTGGAACAGATCGTCGAAGAAATCCCCACGGGTAATCCCGGCACGCTCAAACATGCGGTGGACGATTTGGAAAAAAAGATGATCGTGGACGCTCTTCAGAGCTGCAGCGGAAACAGGAGCCTGGCCGCCAAACGCTTGGGCCTGTCGCGCCAAGGACTCCTCAACAAACTGCACAAATTCGGCCTTAACAACCACTGACCGCGTGACGATTTCCGAATTGTTTCTCCTACTTGCTCCGGGAGGATTCGCTTGATCTGAAGTTCAACGAATACCTTATAATCCCTTGGCATAGACCGTCTCTTCGAAGATCGCTTTTCGTAATCTCGATTTGACCGCGTCCGAGATCACCAGATCAACGCGACATCCGAACAAGTCCTCGAGAAAGAACTTCAGGTCCATGTAGTTGTTAGAAAGTCTTTTTTTCAAACTCCACAGGACGTCCATGTCACTAGCGCCCTTCTGTTCGCCCCGGGCAAATGAGCCGAATATACCGAGGCGGCGCACTCCACGGCCACAAATGATTTTTTTGGTTCTCTTCCAGTTTCTTAAGGATTTCGTCACCGGTCACGCGGCGCCTTCCTTGTCGATGGAGACGCAGATTGCAAGGGTGACCTCGAGGCTTGTGTAAATTCCATTCCGAAACATGCTTAGTCTGAGGTTGCAGGCATCACAGGGCCGTCTACGCATGAGCGCAGTCCTGATTGAGCGCCGCAGCTACCACAGATGCCGATGCCGCAGCGCATGATGTCTTCGCGCCCGAGATGGATGCGCCGAGATGGCACGACATCGCGCAGGACGCTCACCGCGGCGTCCATCATGGCGGTGGGTCCGCAGAGAAAAACCGAGCTGCCTCTATACACTTCAGGATAGGCACGCGTGTCTTCCGCGAGGGCCCTGACCACCTCGCCTGGCTCGTCCTCTCGGTCCACAACAATGCGGCACTGGGGAAGCGTCTCCAAGAGGCGCCTCCGGAACCACTCGTCTACGGGCTTGGCAAAGCCCGCAAAAGACTTCACTACCGATTCGCGCCATTTGGAGGCCGCCATCATGATGGGCGCAACGCCTGTGCCTCCGCCCACGAGCACGAGTCGTCCTTTTGACCGCCGCAGATCGGGGAAGCCCTTGCCGTACGGGCCTCTCATGTACAGCCGATCTCCGCGTGAAAGCCCTTTGAGCGCTCGGGTGAACGGGCCGACCTCCCGCACCAGGTAGACAGGGGGATTCGCTTGTGCAGGTGAAAAAGGCTTCTCACCAACTTCCGGCAGTCTCAGGAAGAAAAACTGACCTGGTCGGCATTCCGGTCCCTTTTCCAGGCGAAGCCGGAACATGGAATCGCCCATTGGCCTGTTTTCCAGGACCTTCGCGCGCGCATAAGTAGTGGACATACGCTTTGAAGCTACCTTGGAAATCTCCGCGGTCTCCGCGTTACCGTCCAGGTCGGCCATAAGCCTAGAAAAGTATTTCGCGATCTTTTTGGTGTCCATCCCCGCAAGCGCGGACCCTATGCCGAAGAGCGCGGCGCCCGCGTTCAGGTACGCCACCAGGTCTTTGGCAGTGGAGATACCTCCGCACGCGATGATTGGGATGTCCACGGCAGCGGCCGCCTCTCGCACTGCCCTAATGCCCAAGGGCAAGACCCCTGCGCCTGACAGACCCCCGGTCACATTGCTGAGGATCGGATTTCCGTCATCATCGGTGGCGATGCCGGGCCCCACAGTGTTGATGAGGGTTAGCGCATCTGCGCCGGCATCGCGGCACAGCCGCGCCATCCCGGGGATATCCCCAAGATTTGGCGAGAGTTTCGCGACGATCGGCTTAGCTACCGCTTCTTTCAAAAGCCGAATAATCGTCTGTACCGCTTGAGGGTCCGAACCTATCACCTGACCCGCGCCCTTGACGTGCGGACAGGAAAGGTTCAGCTCGAACACGTCCGCGATAGGCTCCAGGATCCGCGCGCATTTCAGGAACTGTTCCGGACTCGCGCCCATGATGGAGACAACGAGCGGCTTGCGGTTCGACAACGGCAGAAGAGGGCGCATAGCGTCAAGAAAGGCTCGTGCCCCTGGATTGGCCAAGCCGACCGCATTGACGAAGCACCCTGGAAAGTACTCGTGCAGAACGGGCTCTCGGTAGCCTGCGCGGGGTTCAAGACTGATGGTTTTAGTCGTGAGAAATCCGATATCGGAAACGTCCCGAGCGATGCGCGCAAGCACCGTAGGAGTCGTAGTAACAATCCCTGATGGGATCGTAAAGGGTGATCCGATCCCCAGACGCGCCAGAGCCGTTGTTTCAAGGCGTCCAAGGGCTGTCCGGGAAAATGCGCTCATGGCGACTCCCATAGTAATAAAAACTACAACGCGTCATGAAAGCTCTCGGCTTTCGCGAACACTCCGGGGTTTCGCCTCGGAGATTTGACGCACCTCGTTGCGCAATCATTGAGAGGGGAGACACGTCTCCCTTCAAATCACCCCACCCGTAGACCCAACCAAAGGAACCTCATGCCGATATCTCCTATAGGAACGCGGCGCCTCGCGATGTGACAAGACATGCCGTACCAGTCATAGGGCCGATCAGCCCGCCTTTTCAAGTAAAAGCAACGGATCGATGGGTTTCGATCGGAACCGCACCTCAAAGTAGAGGCCGGCGGAATCGGCTCGACCCGGATTCCCCACGGTCCCGATGGCCTGGCCTCTTCGCACCGTCGCGCCTTTCTCGACGTCCGCGCCGTTAAGGTGAGCATACACTGTCACGAGCCGGTCCGCATGTTCGATAAGCGCCACGTTACCATAACCTTTTATGGATCCCACGTGCCCGACCCGGCCCTCTGCCGCGGCTCTCACAACCGTTGGGTTGTCCACGGAGATGACGATGCCGTTTTGCTCGGCGCGGCTCTGTGCGCCGAATCGGGAGACAATACGGCCGCGGACGGGCCAGGTCAACTTCTCGGGACGCTGGGAGGCGGCCGCGACGTGGGGCGCCGGCGCGCGCCCTGACCCGGCGAACGACCGTCCCGCTGCAGACCCCTCAAAGGAACCGACGCCTCCTCTCAGATCTCTTCCGCCCTCACGGCTCAGGCAGCCTGTGGCGAAGGTAAGCAACGCGGCAAGCAAGAGGGCTGGAACTATTTTTGGCAAAGCGGTTTTGCGCGCGGGTTTTGGCACGGGGAATCTCGATCCGGAAAGAGCCCACACCTCTGGGCCTTTGTAACGTATCCGGCAAGCAGCGGGAAGGAAGGGGGCTTTCTTCTTCAAAAGAACTTTGCGATTCCTTTCGGTGTCTTATCACCAGCCGAACTTGCCGATGAGGTCAACGAACCGGCAACCGGTATGGCTTTCGACCTTTGCGCCATCGCGAGTCTTCGTCACCCGTTTGAGCGTCTGTGAAAAGCGATCCCCCACCGGTATCACCAAGCGTCCTCCTAGTTGGAGTTGTTCCACGAGCGCTTCCGGGATCACCGGCGCGCCGGCTGTGACGATAATACCGTCAAAAGGCGCTTCGGCCGCCCATCCCTGCGTTCCGTCGCCCACGAGAAAGCTGACGTTCCAGCACCCGCACTCATCCAGGGCCTTGCGAGCCTTTTGCAAGAGTCTTTCCAGGCGCTCCACCGTATATACCCACGCGCACAACCTGCTGAGCACCGCAGCTTGATATCCTGACCCGGTCCCTATCTCCAAGACCCTATCATGCGGTTGGAGCTCCAGCAGCTCTGTCATCACCGCGACCATGTACGGCTGGCTGATGGTCTGACCTTCGCCGATTGGAAGTGGATTGTCGTCGTACGCCTCATCCGCAAGGGAATAATCCACAAAGACATGCCGAGGGATCTCCTCCATAGCCGCCAACACCCGAGGGTCCCTTATACCTCGCGCCTCAAGCTGCCGCTTCACCATCAGTTTTCGAGCGGCTGAATAGTCTCTCATCGTGTCGCGCCCGAAGGAGAACCCAAGTCTCATGTTCGCCCGCATCGGCGAATCGGAACAGAACCGGGAGAATGCCTTTCCCCTATTAGTTTATCATGACCTGCGAGAGCCTTGACCCGCCTCGGGACCTGCGCCGACCAAAACGGTCGGCATCCGCTCCACACCGCAGTGGCGAAAGATCGCGGCCGGTTATCTGCGCGGGCCCTGAAACGGCGAGAACTGCGGCGGCCCACTCGGATACGGCTTGGCCGGGGGCAAAGGAGCCGACGAATCATAACCTGGGGGAGGCTGAAAAGCCGGCGCCGAAGCATCTCCGGCTCCTCCCGATGTGGCCGGAGCTTCCGGGAACAACTGCCCATCTATAAAATTGGACACCCGATCCATGAAATTGGAGGGGAGCGCGATCAACCACTCCAGGGCGTTTGATATGGCTATCCGAGGATTGAGTTCGTCATAGTAAGGATTGTGATGCCGCGGATACGGATAGTTGGGGTAAGCGCCTTGCCCAACCTGGGGACTATTGTGCGGCGCGGCCTCGCCGTAAGGTCCGGCTTGACTGTAACCCGGAGCAGGCTGGTTGCCACCGGAATAACCCTGATAAGGCGGCTGCGCAGGCAAAGAAGGAGCCGGCCCCCCGTGCTGCGCAGTCGGTTGGGGTTGCTGTGTCTGCGTTTGCCAGGCCGCAGACGGGATCGCGATTGCGATCGACAACAGCGCGAGAGAAAAGGTGTGGATGAGGCGCATGGTATCCTCCCGAATCATGGGTTTCATGGCGGGAAGACTTAGTCCGATGCGGCCTCGATTTCAACTGATTTTTGAGTGTGCGGGTTTGTGCTTCACGTGAAGAGTCGCCCTAAGATCCCTTTCTTCTCAGGCTCCAACGGGGGCATTCCCAGACGCTCCCGAAGCGCTCCCACAAGTTTCTCCTCACTGATGTCCGATCCTTCCACAACAACATCATCCCCGATCATGACCGCGGGCGCGCAGGGAAGATCCTGGTCGGCCCACTCCTCGGATTCATATTCAGCCTTGGGCTGGGAAGTCATCTCGATTTCCACGGCATAGTCCGCGCCCAACCTGGGCGCTATCTCCTTAAAATGCCGTCAGGGTTTGCCATTGGGTTCATTCAAGAAAAACCTTACTTTGAGCATCCTTACTCCTCCTCGTCTTTTTGAACTCATGCCGGCATGACGGCTCATTTCCTGAGCTGGGCCATCCTGGCCAGGACTTGGTCCGGCGGCGCGTAGTCCACGAGCCGCAAACTCTGCCGTTCTTCACCTCGATCATCCAGAAAAACCACTGTGGGAACACCTTTCACAGAGTAGCGTGAAATGAGCTCGCGGGTCTTGGTATCCGATTGCCCTGTCACATCCACCTTGATCATGACAAAATCGCCAGCCGCGGCCCTGGCCACTTCGGGGTTGCGAAACGTTATCTCGTCCAGCTCACGGCACGGCGTGCACCAACTTGCGGAGAAATCCATGACCACCGACTTGCCCTGGGCCCGGGCCTTCTCCAGCAGTTCATCCGAATACTGTTGCCAGGAGACGCCCGGAGCTGCCATGAGCCATGAGCCGATCAGGAACGCGCCGACCACTGTTCCAGCGGTTCCCGCCAGGTTCTTGAAGAAACCGAAGGCCCTGAAAGCAGCCGTGGTTTGATCGATCCACCCCACATGAATTCCCGCGGCCAAAGCCACGCCCGCGAGTAAGAAAACACCGGCGCCCTCGGGCAATATGGGCCGCACGAAGTACGCGGCCATCCCCACCAGCGCCCAACCCATTACTTTGCGCACCCAGAGCATCCACTCGCCGGAACGGGGCAGGTTCTCCAAGCTTCCGGAAAGCACGCCTAGGAAGAAGAGCGGCAAGCCCAAGCCGAGGCTCAGGGTGAAAAAAATCACAAACCCCAGCCAGGGATTTCCCAGACTTGCGACCCAGGTCAGCAAGCCAAGAACAAAAGGACCCACACAAGGGGCGGCCACTATCCCTAGCGTGAGCCCCATGAATAAGGCGCCAAAATACCCTGTGTAAGACCTGGAGGCCACGGACATAAGCGCGCTGGGTAAACGAAGCTCCCAAAGCCCGAAAAGGCTTGCCGCAAAGAATAGGAGCGCCACCGCGACACCAACAAGAACGGCGGGGCTCTGGAGAGCGGCTCCCATAAAACTTCCCGTCAGCGCGGCAGCGACACCCAGAGCGGAGTTCGTCATTCCCAGCCCCACAACGTACAGCCCGCCGTGAACAGCAAGCGCGGCGCGGCTCTGGCCGGTTCTGCCTCCGAAATAAGAAACAGTGATCGGAATGAGAGGGTAAACGCACGGTGTGAGATTGAGCGCCAGGCCTCCCATAAAGACGCCCAGGAGCGCCCAAAGAAGAGGCCAGCCCTGAAGAGGGCCCGGGCCGGCGCTCTGCCCTGCGGCTCGCGCACGATCCGAAGAAACTGACTCTACGGGCAGCCCGGCGGCGGCCCATTGCGGGAAGCCTTGAGGATCACGATAAACGTTGCGATAACCTAAATTGACCGCCACACGGGCGGCGGAGTCGCTACGGACTCACGTGAGACCGGCTCAGTAAAACACGATAGGTCGGTCCTTGTCCGCGCCGAGCGCCTTTTCCAGGTCGCTTTTTTTCAACCATCTCGCGCGCCACGTCGGATCCATGGGGAAATTGATTGCGCCCTTGATGTGCCCCATCGCGAATTCCCACTCCTGCCGTGTGTCCACCAGCAGCATTTCCCCGGGATCCTTCCGATACAGCCCCTCCAGCTCTTCCGTGTTGATGAGTTTGTATCCGCCTCGTGCAGCCTGTGCAACCACGTCCTCCCAAGTGGGTTCGCGCTCGGTGTCCGCCTCACTTGTGAACCAGAGAAATCCCAGCGTCAGCGCGGTGACAATAATGGGCAGAATAAGCGTCTTCGCCTGTATTCTCAATTTCACTTCCCTCTCCATTACGAAGAAGTCATTCTCCTAGTGTCCACGCAAGCCCGTAGCAAATAGGCCTCGCGAGCAAACGTTGAGGACTCTCTGCCGTCATATCTTTCCATCTCTTTTGAGCTTCTTAATAAGGAACAACGCGCCTGATTCAGTCAGGCCCAATTCTCCGGCCAATTTCCGCTCCGTGATAGCCCCGCTGCGCTCGGCCACACGAAGGGCTTCGCTCTCCAACTCCTCCAGCCAGTCCTCGAAGAGCACGAGTAACTCAGGGTCCGCGACCGATCTCAATTGCTCGGACTGACTGATTTTTTCCACCAGACTTCGACACATGGCCCGTGGATCGACACCTTCGTCCACACAGGTAGCCAGTCACAGGTGAACCAGGCCGATGGTCTTGTCACCTTCTTCACCACCGATGAGTCGCGCCAGGAAATCACGTAGGGCTTCCTCGCCAAGCACGAAAAAGAGTTCCCTCGCGACTTCCGTCAGCTCGCTTGCCGCTTCCATTGGATCCATGGATTCCACAGCCTTTTGAATGGGGCCTTTATTCATCAGATCCTCCTCCGCTCTTGCGCGGCTAAAAGGAAGTCCTTTGTGACAAAAGATCACCTGCCAGCCTTGCCAACCGACGAACAATGTCCACGATTCTCTCGTCAACCAGCTCGTAGTACACGAACAACCCTCTGCGTTCAACTTTCACCAGGAGCGCGCGTCGCAACTCCTTGAGGTGATGGGACACCAGTGGTTGGGAGAGATTCATCTCATCCACGACCGAGGAGACGGTCTTCCTGCCGTTACACAGCGACAGGAGAATCCGCAGGCGGTTTTCATCCGAGAGGCATTTGCTCACAAAAGCCACCGCGGGGAGGTTCCGGTCTAGTTCCTCTGTATGGTTTGCCTGCCTGTGGCGCATGAAATTTTCCGCTAGGCGGCCGCTTTCAGCCCTTTTGTATTAATATATCAATAGCTATTGATATATTAATATCGATTCTCCACCCTTGTCAAGACACGCGGAAAAAGATCTTGACAGCGGGCAGGAGCGTGTCTAAAATGCCCGCTCCGCGGTCGGGCCGATATTGCCATCGGCGGCTCCGATGATTATTTGAGCGAGACGAGCCCAGATGAAGGAGCGTGAAATCATGTGGATGACCCGTGAAGAAATAGCGGACGCGTTGGGTGTTGTCCCCAACAGTATCCGAGGCAAGGTAAAGAAAGGCCAGATCGAGCGAAAAGTGATTGACGGGAAGAATTTGTATCGGATCGCTGACCCTGAACTCTTGTCCCAGTCAAGACAAGAGCCGGAAGTTCTCAAGAGCCCGGTTCAACCGCACCTAAGTGAGGCAAAGAGGGCTGAGGCGACCCCCCCCCGCGCCACGGCCTCGACGGTTCACGGCGCGTTCAACCCCAGGCAGGTTCTGTTGGAATTGCTCAGCACTATCAAGGTGGGTCGGAGCATCGACGCGATCGAAAAGGGAGACGAAATCGACTTGGCTACCGATGAGATCTCACGGGAACTGGATGCCAGGATCTCCATGCGGCAGCACAAGCAGATACAGGAGATCGAAGACGCGTTGGAACGACTGAAGCACGGTGACTACGGTATGTGCGAAGACTGTGGCGAGCCGATTCCCGAGCAGCGGCTCCGCCTATTCCCCGCTGCGCGCCTTTGCGTCCGGTGCCAGGAGGAAGCGGACCGGTATGAGAAGATGAAGGAAGACCCCAGCCTCAGAGGCGGCGCGTGGAGAGAGGAGCCTGCTGAGGGAGGATATATCAAAACCTTCGAGGAATAGGGGTGGTGTTGCTCTGACTTAAATTGCTATGAAAATATTGGCTAATTTCCGTTAGTTCTGATAAAATTAAACAAATCGGTCGTATGAACGGAGGAAGGGTCCACTGGGGAGCTTAGTGAACAAGAGGAGCAAGCCATGAAAAGGGTTCTTTTGGCTGGTGTGTGCATACTGGTAATGGTCTTTTCCGTCGCTGCGGTGTATGCGCAGGAGGTTTATTGGGATGGTGAAGCCACGGTGGATGACACCATCACCGACAAGGATACGAAGCTGAAGATCGGGGAGCCCCTGGATCCGGACAAACTCTATACACAAGAAATCTATGATTCCCGCGAACTCCCTGAGATAGACGAGCCCTCGGAGTTTCCGGAGTTGAGCCCAACGCCGGCGGCTGTCCCTAGTCCGACCACGGTAACGCCCCCGCCTCGGCGCTCAACCACCCTTGAGCAGCCCCGTTCCACCACAACTCGCCAGCCTTCGGTTTCAGGGAGAGGCGCAGGCGCAACGCGGGGCAGGAGTGTTGACACTCCTCCTGCCGTCACCGACCAGCCACAGCAGCAGACGCAGACTCAGCCGGTAGACGACCTGCCTCCCAAGCCCGACACCAAGAAAATGCCCTGGGGCCAGGTGGACGTGAAGCCTGCTGAACCAAAGGGCAAGACGCTTCAATGGGGCAGATAAAGAGAGCGGCTCACCGGTCGGCCGAACCGGAAGCGCGCGGTCACGCCTTTTTTCGGCCGCAATGAATTGAGCCCCTAGAAAAGGGTCTCTTCAGCAACTATCCCAAAAGTTTGCCGGATTTGGATCGGCTTCTACTCTCGTCTTGCCCCCAGAGCCAACCCCGTGTCTTTTTGCAATCTCATCAGGGCCACTTCAATGTTATAATCTCGAATATTCAGGCCCTTGGAGATTGCCACGATCTCCCCGTCCTCGACCCCGATCTCCATGGCCATAATCTCTTTTGCCTGTTGGAGGCCCGCCAGGTTCACGGGAAATCCCGACCAGAGGTTCCAGGAGCGAAAATAGACAATCCAGTGGAGCTTGTTGTCCATGATCCGAGTATCCACAAGCCGGAGACACGGGCTCGAGCCCTCTCCATGATCGTAAAAGAAAATGTCTTCCGGCCGGCCCACCTCCATACACATGCGATTGGTTCGGGGCCCGTGCTTCTTGTAGTAGTCGATCACGTACTGCCAAGCCACCTGGAGGCGTTCTCCGTACGTGTAGTGCTCGTTTTCCGCCTTCTGAGGGGACAAGAGGTACGGCATGTAGTCTGCGAGGTATTTTTCGTCCGCGACCGGAGGGAGGTTGAGATGTTCGGGGATCTGCGGCAGAAGCGGACGAGCGCCTGGTTGCCGTATATGGACCATGACGACGTCGAATTCGATTCGATCAGCTCCCGGATTCGATCCTGTGTCCACAGTGTAGCGGCGGGCCGCTCCGTCGGGTCTTCTGGATTCGTCGATGAGTGTGTATAAACACTGGAACCACGCGTCAGGAATGGTTGTCGCGTCAATGAGTATGGGTTTCATTGGTAACTCCAAAAAGGATGCCCATTAAGGCGACGCCAATCGATCATAATAAGGACTGCCTGTCAAATCTTTTGCCGAACGCCCTTGAACCCGTGAATCCGCGGTGATATCAGAATGTTCGTGAGGTGACCCTCCCATGCCAACAGCCGAGAAAGAGAGCGATAAGGGAGCGAAAGACGACTCTTCCGCGCGACCGCGGGTCCCGGGCGATGAACGCCGCAACTGGTGGCGGAGGGCTCTGAGCAAGTATTTTGTGGAGCCCTTGATTCAGTCCCGGAATCCGCCTTGGTTCGATGCGCGGGCTGCGGCCGTCGGGATGGTGGTGGGGTTCGGCGTTCCCGCGGGAGCCCAAATGATCGCTCTTGGCGCGTTGCGCGCAATTATCCGCTTCAACGTGGTCCTTGCCTTTGTCTTTACGTGGGTGAGCAATCCATTCACCATTATCCCCATGTACTACGGGTACTATCGCCTGGGATCGCTCATCCTGGGGTACGAGTCGATTCTGAGTTCCGACGCGTTCCAACAGGCCATGAAGCCGCTCCTGTCGGCAGGATACTTTTGGGAATCCTTGCCCGCGTTCCTGGCCCTTGGCGAAGATATCCTCATCCGATGGTCGGTCGCGGCCGTTCTTGTATCAGTGATTACCGCCATCCCGGGATACCTGTTGACGTACCGATTCCAGAAGTTGCGCTGCCTGAAGGAGGCGGAGGAGCTTGGGGTGACATACGAGGCTCTTATCAAAGACCTCGAAGAGCGTTCACGCATGAATGAAGCAATGTCCGGCCGAATGCCCGAAAGCGGCCCTTAGCGCCCGGCGCCTAAATCACTCTACGCCGGCCCCTTCACGTCAATCCGGCATACCTGCGTCTATCCAGTCCGCGATTTCCTTAATCTCATCATCGGAGAGGTACGGTCCTCGGGAAGGCATACGGCGGAAGCCGCCCACATTTCTCCTGAGGATCTTGATCAGGTTGGTTTCTTCCGCCCTTCCTGCGCCGACCTTGTCCGGCTCGATCAGTTGCAAGTCGAACGGCCGACTCTGAGCGAGCTGTTCTTTTGTTTCCCACCGAAGCGCGCCCTCATGGCTCACTTCTATGGCCGGCCTGCGGCCGTTTGCCTTTTCCCAGTCTTCCAGGGCGCCATCCAAAATCTCCTTAATTCTCGGCCAACCTCTTGCAGCCATTGCCGGTCCTCCGCATGACCAAGTCATTATATCTCTACGAAAAGAATAGGCGCCGTTTCCGGTTGAACAAACCTTTGCTGCGCCACCCGGTTATACCGTTTGCCAAAAGCAATGTCCCATTTACGATACGTCACCCAGGGGAAAATCTTGTGTCACGCTCGGTAGCGGTATGATTATGCGGCTTCCGAGTTTGTTGGGGCTCGACGGCGCTACGCCGTGTTCGGACAAGGAGCCGCCGTCAACTTTTGGATTGATAGCGGGTGATCGGTGTGGTACGGTTGGAAACCTTATAAAGAAGGCTTTTTCCTAGACTTGATAACGGTTTGTGTCTGTGGGGTTTCGTAAGAGCAGAAAGGGCAACCTTTTCTCATTCAGGGGGGCTATCCCACGCCTTGTTGTTGACCCCTGCCGGCAATGGCAAGACCGCCGAAGAATTCCGCACAATGGTTATTTCGCCATGAGTTCAAAGAGCGCAAAACGCGGCTCTATCTGAGGAGGCCGATTTTGACCTGGGGGAAGCTGATCTCGAAAACTCTTTCCTACATTGAACCGACACTTGGCGACCGAGAAGAACAGTATCGTCAGTCCTTTCTTGCCGCGGACAAGCGCCTGGTCTCGCTGTGTTTCATTCTATGGGCGCTCGGCTTCGCCGCGTTTGCTTACAACGATTACCTCTTCTGGGGGACGAGCGGACAGTTCCAGTGGCTGCTGATTCTGAGGTTACTTTTCGTAGCCTCCATCGTGGGCTTCATTTCCTTGTCGGGGAAATTGACAAGACCGATTCATTGTGACCGGGCTGCCCTGGCAATCGCGCTTCTCGGTGTCTTTCTGACCGTCTACGTGAACACTACTCGGCCTCCCTGGTATACATCGATTACCGTGGAGTGGCTGCTCACCTTTTGCTTCTATTGGTTCTTACCCGGCGCGTTGGGCACGCGAGCCCTGCCGGCGCTCGCTCTCTTTTTCGGCGCCGCGGGCGTTTTTTTTTGGCACAAGTCAGGAACCCCTCATCAGGAGCGGTTTCTTTTTTTCTTCTCTCAGATTGCGGCCAATTTGGTGGGCATTATTAGCTCGGCCCATGTGAGGAATTTAAGGAGGGGGCGGTTCCTGGACGAAATGACTTTGCGGGCTGCTCGAGATGACTGGGAGAAGACTTTCAACACGGTGCCCGATCTTATACTGATTCTTGATAGCGAGCACACAATAGTTCGAGCAAATAAGGCAGCCGCGAACTTGTTGGAGATTCCTTCGGAACAGATAGTCGGCCAGAAGTGTTACCACCTGATCCATGGTGAGGGAGAGCCCATTCCGACTTGCCCCCACTCCTTGTTACTCGCGGACGGCAAGGAGCATGTCGCCGAAGTTTTCGAGGAGCGCGTGGACAAGGTTTGTCAGGTAAGCGTCTCCCCCTTATGTGGTCCGGAGGGGCGACCCCTGGGATCCGTCCATGTCGCCCGTGACATCACGGCCCGCAAGCAAGCGGAGCAAGCTCTTATGGAAAGCGAAGAGCGATATCGATTACTCGTGGACCATGCCAACGACATCGTTTACAGAACCGACGTCCGCGGGGTCTTTACCTTCATAAACTCCGCCGCCTTAAGAACGACGGGATACTCGCATGAGGAAGTGGTGGGGAGGCGCTATCTTGACTTCGTTCACCCGGAAGACAGGCAAGAAATGGAACGGTTCTACGGGATACAATTTGTGAAGAAGATTCGGGAAACGTACCATGAGTATCGTGTCCTCTCGAAACGGGGTGAAGTAGTCTGGCTGGGGCAGAATGTGCAATTGCTTACGGATAACGACGCAGTCATCGGTTTCCAGGCCATTGCCAGGGACGTAACGGATCGCAAGAAAGCGGAGGATGCGCTGCGGATGGCTCGCGACGAGCTCGAAGAGCGAGTGCTCGAACGGACGTCTGAATTGGCGCGCGTCAACGAGCAACTGAGGGAGTCGGAAGCTCGCTTCCGCGCCATATTTCAAACTGCGGAGGACTGCGTGTTCGTGCAGAACCTGGAGCTGAGGTACACCCATGTGAATCCTGCAATGGAAGGCCTTCTGAACAGACCGGCTTCGGAACTTATCGGACAAACTGATGAGACCCTTTTCGGCGAAGCAGAAGGACGCTACACGAGAGAGGTCGGATCGCGCGTGTTGCTGGGGCAATCCGTAGACGAGGAGCGGACGCGATTAATAGGGGGAGTTCACATCACGTTTCACGAAATCAAAATGCCTTTGCAAGACGGCGCCGGAAGCATAATCGGACTGTACGGAATCGCTCGGGACATCACCGATCGGAGAGCCCTGCGAACGCCTGCCCAACGCTCGGATGCCGACCCCTATCCCTCTATTGCCATGCGCCGAACTCTGGAAAAGGCGCGCATGGCAGGAATAACCGACAGCATCGTGCTCCTCACAGGTGAGAGCGGCTGTGGCAAGGATTACCTCGCCCGATACATCCATGATCATTCCGGGCGCGCCAACGGCCCTTTCTTTGCGATCAACTGCGCAGCAGTGCCCCAGGAGCTAGCGGAATCCGAACTATTTGGCCACGAAAGAGGCGCGTTTAGTGGCACGGTCCGCCGAAAGAGAGGCCTTTTGGAACTGGCCGAAGGAGGAACACTTCTGCTCAATGAAGTGGGAGAGCTTCCTCTCACGCTGCAAGCCAAGCTCCTCACTTTCCTTGACACTCGACAGTTCACTCGAGTGGGGGGAGAAAAGAGTGTCACGGTTAATGCTCGCCTCATCGCGGCAACGAATAGATCGTTAGAGAAAGAGGTCGCGACGGAAAAGTTTCGATTAGATCTCTTTTTCAGGCTCAGCGTGTTGTCCATCGCCGTTCCGCCACTCAGGGAAAGGAGAGATGACATCCCTGCGCTCGCGGAAGAGATACTGGCCGCATTGGTGTCGGACATTCAGCTCGACAAAGTCCCCATGTTGCCCGCTTCCGCGCTGAGGGCGCTCGCCAATTACCACTGGCCCGGCAACGTGAGAGAACTGCGGAACGTCCTCGAAAGATCCCTAATGCTTTCCCGGGGAAGCGTCCTTCGCTTGGATTTGCCGGGGACTGAGAGTCACTACGAAAGCCATTGGCGCTGGGTGGCCACGTTCCCGCCCGCGAAATCGCTCAATGATTTGGCGTCTGATTTGAAGCGGTCCTTGATAAGCGAAGCCCTGAAGCAGTCGAACGGGAAGAAGACCGGCGCCGCACATTTGTTAAGAATAACCCGCGATGCTTTGAAACGGCAGATGCAAACCCTTGGGCTCGATTAGTCAGACTAATAAGAAACGAGCACGGCGCCCTGGGTCTAAGTGGCCCACACGCACAACCTACGAACATTACACATGAACTTACCCTAGGCGATAAACTCCTGGGTCAATCTGACCCGTGTGGCGCTCTTTCGTTGCAAGCTCGTTTCCCTGGTCCCACACCCTTCACCTGCCGGTAACCCCGCTATTTTAGAAGTCATTTCCCCTTCCGCCGATTTCGCCACGCATCTTGGCACGATGGTTGCTAAGAAATCGACCGCCGAGCATGCTCCAAATCGCCACCTTGCGGTGGCATTTTGCGGAGCGGGTCTTACGTGCCGGTAATTCACCTCGGGCTGCAATCAGCAAGTCTTAGCGAGAAGGGGAGGATGAACCTATGAGAAGGACAGTGTGGTTATTGGTGTATATGATGCCGGCCCTTTTGGCCTTGGGGCTTCCATCAAACCGCCTTACGATCGTTTCCGTAGCGCAAGCGCAGTCAACCGACGGCAAGACGGTCCTGGTGTCCGGCGCAACAACCGTCGCAAATCTTCTTCAGCCGTTGGTCGAGGAGTTTGAAGCAAAGCAACCGGGCGTAAGGGTTATCGTGCAAGGCTCTACCCATGGAAAGGGCTTCGACGCGTTGATCGAGAAACGGACTGACGTCTGTATGACCGCTCGGTCGCTCACCCGGGACGAACTTGACGCGGCTCGCATCAAGGGAATCGCTGTATCTGAGGAATTCCTAACGAACGATGCCGTGGCTATCGTGACGAATCCCGCGAACCCTGTGGACGCGTTGTCCATACCGCAGTTGGCAAAGATATTTCATGGAGATTACACCAACTGGCGCGACGTAGAGGGATCGGATGAACCCATCCAGGTGATTACGACTTCACCGGGGGGGGGCATGGCGTCGTTCCTGTCAAACACCATTTTCAAGAAACCTTTCACTGAGAAGCCCTATTTTGAATCATTGCCGCCCAGGGTTCCCCTATGGGTTTCCGCAAAAAAAGGAGCCATCGGATTCTGCCGAACCAGTCTGGCTTTCGAAATGAGCGCAGCGGGAAAGGTCAAGATTCTTGCAATCAAGAAGAGTGACTCATCCCCGGCGGTGCCTCTCTCGGAAGAGACCCTGAGGGACGGATCGTATCCTATTATGAGAGCCTTGGGCTTATGCTACGATCGCGGAAGAGCGTCCAAGCATGTAAAGGAGTTCGTAGAATTCTGCCAAACGAAGGTCAAGGATCCTCAGCGGGTGGCGCAAGAGGCTAGGTGATTCGCAATTACAGCGAGACCCGGGTCCGCTATGGTCAGACACGGTCCCGGTGAAACAAGCGGCTGTGCGCTACCGATTTCGATTTGGGGCAGGCGTTTGAAAAATCAAAACGCAGCGGATGATATTGAGGCGCAGTTGGGGCAATTCGTTTGAACATGGATGCAAAGACAATTGACTGAACGGGGATTCCGCCTCTGTCGAGGCCCTGCTGAAAGCTAAGTGAGAATGTTGTGTCCGCAGGGCCACGACCTGCCCTTTGGGGGAGGGCCCGATA
>VGSG01000039.1 GCA_016875095.1 Deltaproteobacteria bacterium | reverse complement strand
TTGCGAGCCGTGGACGTGTGTCTCCTCGGAGCGCCAGCGCCTGGAGCGCGGATTTCATCGACTGGGGATTGGCGTTGTAACAATCCCGGATCAGAATTCGTCCTCCTGAGAGCGACAGTATCTCCACGCGCCACGTGGGAGGAACGAAGGCGCGCAGCGCATCCGCGATTTCAGGCAAGGGAACACCCACTGCCGCGCAGGCTGCGGACGCTGCCAGAGCATTGGTTATATTGTGCCGACCGACCGCTTTGAAGCTGACTTCGACCACACCGTGGGGAGCGATCATCTCGAAACAAGTCCCCTCGGTCTCCCGGATTTTGGTTGCTCTGTAGTCACCGTGTTCGATCCCGAAAGAGACCATGGCGCAGCGGGCCTGGCTCAAATGCGATTCGAGATACGGGTTCCTCTCCGGGATCACCGCGGTCCCTTGCGCCGATAGGGCCCGAACCAGCTCGAACTTCTCGTCGGCCACCTGCTCAATGGACCCCAGCCCTTCCAGGTGCGCCGGTCCTATGGTGGTGATGACCGCCACGTCAGGGGATGCGGCTTTGGCGAGGTATTTCATTTCGCCGGCGGTGTTGACGCCGGCCTCCACCACGGCAACCGTGTGAGCGGGGTTGAGATTCAGCACCGTCATGGGTAGGCCGATCATGTTGTTCAGATTGCCTTGCGAAACCAGGGGATGATGCGACCGCCCCAGGACGGTCGCGATCATCTCCTTGACGGTGGTTTTGCCCGAGGAGCCGGTAACCGCGATCAGGGGAAGGGTATAGGACTTACGGTAGGCTGATGCAAGGTCGGATAAAGCTCGGAGAGTGTCCCGAACCTGGATCAGGACATGATTGGTGAGCTTGTGAGGAATTTCCCTGTTGCCATCGCGATCCACCAGACTACCTCGGGCGCCGGCTTCCAGGGCCGGCAAGACGAATTCGTGGCCGTCAAACGTTGTGCCTTTTAGCGGGACGAACAAGTCGCCCGCCCTGATATCTCTCGAATCAGTGGAGATCGCGGCAAAGACCGTGCGTGGGTCTCCTCGAAGGAGCACGCCCTGACACGCGTCCAACGCCATGGAAGCCGGGTATGGTCCGGATTCGGCTCTCATGTGCGATCTCAGTCTCCCGTAGGTGGGCTATTTCCAGCAAGGTCTCCGCCGGAATCGGCGCGCGTTGCAGAAGAAGCCCTTTTGCCGAGCGCTTCTCTGACCACCTCGCGGTCGTCGAACGGATAACGCGCCCCGTTGATCTCCTGATAGGTCTCGTGTCCTTTCCCTGCGATAAGCAGGATATCGCCGTTCTCTATGTTCCCGACCGCCCAGGCGATCGCGGTCCTGCGATCGGGGATCACGACGTACGACCCGGTCTTGGCCGGGCCGTCATCCGCGCCTGCGCCCACCAGCTTGAAGCCGTAACCTCTGACCCCTTCCGCCACCTCTTCTATAATGGCCAAGGGATCCTCCGTGCGCGGATTGTCCGAAGTCACCACCACCACATTGCTGGCCGCAGCCGCTTCTTTCCCCATCAAGGGGCGCTTGGACTTGTCACGGTCACCGCCGCAGCCCATAACGGTCAGGATTCGGCCCCGGGAAAGCCCTTGGAGCGCTGCTAAGGCATTCGCCAGCGCTTGAGGCGTGTGCGCGTAATCGACGAGGATTGTGCCCCGATTCGAAGGCGCCCGTTCCATCCTCCCGGGAACCACGTTCACGGCCTCCACGCCCTGCTGCACAGCGGAGTGAGGAATGCCGAGAGCCTCGGAGACTGCCACGGCTCCGAGAACATTTGAGAGATTGAACGATCCGATGAGACGAGAGCTGAGCGAGAACGCCCCGGAAGGCGTCTTCACGAGGGCCGAAAGGCCCCCAGCTCCCAGAGAGACCTGTTCCGCTGTGACATCACATCCGCGTGTGAGGCCGTAACTCAGCGTCGGGATCTTCTCAATCTCCCGAATCAGTCTTGCCCCGTGCGCATCATCTCGATTGATAACCGCAGCCCTGCGCTCCTTAGCCGAGCGGGCCAGCAAATCGCTGAATAGTAAGCGCTTCGCCTGATAATAAGCCTCCATAGTCTCATGGAAGTCCAGGTGATCCTGACTGAGATTGGTGAAGACACACAGGTCGAATGCGCAGCCTTCCAGACGACCTAACTGTATTCCGTGGGAGGATGCTTCGATCACCGCGTGGGTAACGCCGGCGTCGACCATCTCTCGAAACAGGGCCTGGAGATCCGACGCTTCCGGAGTGGTATGCAGCGCAGACTGCTCCTTGCTCGGCCACCGGTGCGAAATGGTCCCCGCGACCCCCGGGACACCGCCTGTTGCGGCTATGATCGCTTCCAGGAGAAACGTGAGCGTGGTTTTGCCGTTTGTCCCGGTGATCCCTACGAGAGTGAGGTCAAGAGTCGGAAAGCCATAGACCGCGGCCGCGATTGCGCCCAGAGCCTTTCGCGCGTCCGGAACCAGTATCCAGGGCACTGTCTCCGGCAAAGAGACCGGCGGTTGCTCGGCCACCACAGCGGCCGCGCCGGCCCTCACGGCGTCCGCGACAAACTTATGACCGTCTGTGGCGGAGCCGGGCAGCGCCACGAAGAGCCATCCGGGCTTCACCGTTCTGGAGTCGTGGGTAACCCCGGTGACCGTCACGGAATCCTCGCCGTGAAGTCGAGGCCCCTGAAGCGCGGCCAATATGTGTTTGAGCTCCACGCTCATTACTCTTATCCCTCGAACGCCACTTCCAGCGTCTGGCCTTCCTTGAACGGAGCGCCCGCGGCCGGATTCTGTCTCACGGCGACTCCGCTTCCCTGAAAGCTCGCGTCACATTTGATCGTTTCGCAGACATCCAGAACCTGTCGAGCAGTCAGTCCTTTCAGGTCGGGCAATACCCATTCACCCGACCCGGACCCCGGTCGCACCCTGACACGGCTTCCAGCGATCTTCGCATCCTCGGGGGTTGAACTCCCGGCCGCGGCCACCAAAGGATTGATCTCCGTGGGTTCTTTGCCGCACAGGGCCACAATCCCCTCCGCAATCTTGCGGAAAACAGGCGCCGCTACCTCTCCGCCTGAGTGGCGCTTTCCCGCGGGCTCATCGATCATCACAAAGATGACCGGTCTCGGTTTCATCCCGTTGAGAGCGCCGATAAACGAAGCCAGGTATCGGTCTTTGGAATAACCGCCTTCCGGGTCTATTTTCTGGGCCGTGCCCGTCTTGCCGATCACTTCCACCCCGGGAATGTCCGCGTTCTTGCCGGTGCCGCTCAGGATAACGCGACGCAGTATACGCACCATAGTCTCAGAGGTAGAAGGGTGGATTACCGACCGGATAGGCTTGGGTTGAGTCTCCGCAATGGTTTCACCCACGGGAGTCGCTATCTTCTTCATGAGATAGGGCCGGTACAGGTATCCGCCGTTGATCACCGCGGCAAATCCGGCCACCATCTGCATTGCATTCACCGAGATCCCTTGGCCGAACCCAATGTTGGCTTTTGTGAGAACCGACCATTTTCCCGGTGGCGGCAGCAAGCCCGGTCGCTCGCCCGGGAGATCCGTCGAAGAGCTGGCGCCGAACCCGAATCCGGTCAGGAAACGATGGAACTCGGTCTTTTTGAGCTCCTCGGAGACCTGGACCATTCCTATGTTACTGGAATGGGTGATGATTTCCTCAAGAGAAAGCTTCTTGTGCGGAGTCACGTCGTGGATGACCGCGCCCCTGTACCGATAAGCTCCATTACGGCAATCAAAGACGTCCGAGGGCTTTACTCGGCCCATATCCAGCGCGGCCGCGGCGAGAAAGACCTTGAAAGTGGACCCGGGCTCAAAGGTGTCCGCCACGCACCGGTTTCGCCGCACCTCCGCAGGGGCTTTATGGAACAGATTCAAGTTGTACGTTGGATGAACCGCCAGCGCTAACAACTCACCCGAATCCGCGTCCATAACGACCGCGATTGCTCCGCGAGCCCGATACTTAACAACAGCCTCCTCGATTTGCTTCTCCGCGAGGTACTGGATGTTCCTGTCCAACGTCAGATGAAGATCACGTCGCTCCGGGCCCTCTGTCAGCGCCGCGAACAAGATGGGCCTTCCCAGAGCGTCGCGCTCCGAGGTGATCGGCACGGGTTCGGCCTTGAGATCCTTGTCGTAATAGAGTTCCAAACCTTCCAGCCCCGTGGAATCAATCCCCGCAAAGCCGATTGCATGCGCGGCCAGGCTCTTGAGCGGGTAGAACCGGCGATATTCGCTCACACCAAAGACCCCCTTGAGGTTCGCCTCCTGGACCCTCTCGGCCGAAAGAGGCGGGACACTCCGCCGAATCCAGACGAACGGGCGATCTTCGTTGAGTCTTTGCATGACACTCTCTTCAGTCATTTCAAGGGTTTGAGCCAGAATCGCCGCGGTCCGAGGTTTGTCTTGCACCCGCCTGGGTCGCGCATAAATTGACTGAACTTCAAGACTCGCCGCCATCTGCTCACCGGAACGATCCAGAATCATGCCTCGCCGCGCTTCAACCTGCAGCGCCCGCGTCCGCTGCTTGGCAGCCTTTTTCTGAAGCCTTTCCGCATCCACGACCTGCAACCGATAAGCCCTGACCACCAGCAAGCCGGTCGCAAACGCGAAGATCAGAGCGACCACCAGGATTCGGACGCCAACCCAATTGATGCCTTGTGCCCTGCTACGGAACATGCACGACCCTGCCCACGGCCGGAAATACGAGACCTGCCCGCTTCCGGGCCTGCTTCTCCAATTCCGAGGGCGACTGGAGGGAAGCCATCTCAACGGAAAGCTCCCTCTGCCTTTTCTTGAGTTCCTCGTTTTTCTTTTCCAGAGCCGCTATCTCATAGCCGAGCTCGACTAGTTGCATTCTCGTCCAAACGTAGAAAAGCCCCATGCACAGTAACCAAAGCACCAACGCGGAAGCGAGAATCGCGCTCGCTCGATTGAAGCCCCGCCCGCTCCGATCCTCCAGCGGAATCAGCTTCTTCATCGCAGAAATAAGGTTTCGTCGGAGTCCCCCGGAGTGACGCTCCGAAACCATTCCGGAAAAGCGTGCACGGAGCCCGTTGGTCATCTGACCGCCTCCAGCGCTCTCAAGCGCGCGGATCTGGCCCGTGGGTTTGCCCGGATCTCCTCTTCCGGAGACCTGATAGGCTTCTTCGTGACCAAGAGCCACTTGGACCGATTCGGTGAGGCCTTGTCCCTGAACGAATGTTTTACCCTCCTATCCTCAAGGGAGTGATAGGACAGCACGCAAAAACGACCACCGGGATTGAGCAGGTCCGGGATCTCTTCCAGAGCTCGCTCCAGGTTCTCCAATTCGCGATTCACCGCTATGCGCAAAGCCTGGAAGGTTCTCGTGGCAGGATGAATCCTTCCGGAACCGAACTTCACGCTTCTCGCGATCACCCGCGCGAGGTCCTCCGTGGTAGTCAGCTCTCCGCGGACGCGCGCGGAAAGAATCGCCCGAGCAATTCTTCTGCTGCGCTTCTCCTGCCCATACATGGCTATCATCCTCGCCAGTTCTTCCTCTGGGATCCGATCCAGAAGGTCTGCCAGACTCTCCGGCGCCCCCGGGTCGAACCTCATGTCAAGAGGGCCGCTCCGGAGAAAACTGAAACCTCTCTCGGCAGCTTCAAGCTGCTCGGACGAGAGCCCCAGGTCCAGAACCGCTCCGTCTATATGATGGATCCCAAAGCGGCGAAGGATTTCCGGGGCATCCTGAAAACCGCCCTGGACAGCTCGAAAACGCTCGCCAAAGAGAGCCAGCCTCGCACGGGCTCGTCGCACCGCGTCCGGGTCCAAGTCCAACCCCACCACGACCCCGTCAGGACCCGATGCCGTAAGGATCGCTTCCGAATACCCGCCCGCGCCCAGGGCGCCGTCCAGATAGACGCCTCCTGCTCGCGGTTTGAGGAGCTGAAGCATCTCGTTGAGCAGAACAGGCACATGCAATTAGGCGTCCCCAGCGTTCATTCGGGGTCGTTGCAGAGGCGACGCCTGGTGCGGCGGACCGTGCAATCCTGGGGTGGCGGCGGTCCGATTCCGTGGCCGGGCGCGCGACTGCGCCGGTGGCCGGTTTGAGCTGTCCTCGCATCCGGTCTTCTG
The DNA here is from genome assembly GCA_016875095.1 of Deltaproteobacteria bacterium. GTDB lineage: Bacteria > Desulfobacterota > Desulfomonilia > Desulfomonilales > Desulfomonilaceae > VGSG01. The sequence continues at coordinate 30,908 of VGSG01000039.1, read as the reverse complement.
CATGACTCCTATAGAACCAACAAGTTATGTTGTCAAGCTCTTTTTGACTTTAACCTCGTTGGCTTATATGGTGAAACTAAAGATAAAATAACGTAATTTATGATCAGTAAGACAGCCGAGGCGCGCTCTTGTTCCACCTTACAGCAAAAATCGATTCACTGTTAAAAAACAACTCCTGAATATAATTCAATTTAAATATCGCAAACCGCGGAATTGCCGCCCTCCGACCAACCACGCGCCCTCAAGCGGGACCGTTGATTAAGGAAACAACATGCCTGTCGAGGCTGTTGCAACGAATCTTTGTACCATACCAGATCGGTCCCTACATCGGGAGAGGGTGGGAAGAGCTGTTGGGAGGATCGGGCCGCGGCTACCGCTTGAACCCATGACCCTTTCGGGGTCTGGAATCGAGGTATGCGGCAAGGGCCTCTTCCCAGTGTCTGAGCGGAGAGCCCACGAGTTCAACAAAGCGTGAAATGTTCAGCACCGAATACGCGGGTCGAGGCGCGGGTCGAGCAAGTTCTTCCGTGGTCTGGGATTCCACCCGAACGTGGTCGATCTTCGAGAGTTCCAAGATCTTGCGTGCGAAGTCGTGCCACGTCGCTTCCCCGTCATTCGCGACGTGGAGGACACCTACGAAGCCGCGTTCACAAATCTCCAGAATGGCCTTGGCCAGATCGAGGCTGTAGGTAGGGCGGCCGTGTTGGTCGTTCACCACCTTCAAGTGATCCCGCGTCTCGGCAAGAGCCAAGATTGCCTCGACAAAATTCTTCCCGTGGAGTCCGAACAACCATTGGGTCCTGAGGATGCAGTGACTGTCCGGGAGATTAGCTCGCACCAACTGTTCCCCGATCGCTTTGGATTTGCCGTAGGTTCCAAGCGGGCGCATGGGATCATCCTCGTGGCACTGCCTGCCCAAGCGGCCGTCGAACACGTAGTCCGTGCTCATATGGAGCAAGAACGAGTCCGTAAAGCGGCAGGCCCTGGCCAGGTTCTCCGGGCCTCGGGCGTTCACGCGGAAAACCTCCTCCTGCCTGGTCTCGCACGCGTCCACGTCCGTGAAGGCTGCCACGTTGATCACGAGCCCCGGTCGATACCGATCCATCACGCGCTGGACGAGCCCATCTTGGGTTATGTCCAGATCATCCACGTCCAATCCGACCGCGTCTATGTCGGCCTGGTTAAGGGTAACCATCAGATCGGTCCCCAACATCCCTCTTGCCCCGATGACGAGCCACGGATCTCGAAAATGCTTCACATTCTTCTCCCCAAGACGTCTCACGCGGATGCTCTCTCAACAGAACGAGATAGTAGCACAGGCCGGCCGGAATCCGATTGCTTGAGGGCGCATTCGTATTAACGGTTGAGTTCGTGAACCTTTTCCCATATTATGATCTCCGTCTCCCTTTTCTCAACGCTGTTGAAATAATGATTCCTTTACGTCTGACTCTACAGCTTCGGAAACATGACCGCTCCATTGATGCTGAGAGAGGCTCGCAGCAAGGACACATCGGCCATCAAGAAGATCCTTTCCGGATGGTTACAGGAAGGGACGCTTCTCAACGGGGACCTCGAAGAAACAATCCGGAATCAGCCTCATGACCCCACATCATGCCGGGTCGTCGAGGATGAAAAGACCATCCGCGCGGTCTCGCTCTGGACGCGGGAGGGTTCCAGTGAAGTGCGATTGCTGGGGTTCGGCAGCGGAGGCCCTCCGGATCAGGACCTGGAGCGCCGCCTACTCCATGAGGAGATCCTCGACTGGTCCGAAATGGGTGTCTCCCGCGTCACGGTGGACGTGCCCGAGCCCATGAGCGCAGATCTCGTGCCGCTGCTAAAGATGTGCGGCTTCCTCTACGAAGGCATGTCCTCGGGCTGGAGCGTCAGCCAGAAACCGCTCCTGAAACTCAGTAAGCACTTCCTTTATCGCACGGTTCCCCAGAGAGAACTCATGGCCTTCCTGATGGAATTCATGATCTCCAGCGGGTACGAAGCGCTCACCGAGGAGGGTGGCTTCCGTTACCGGGTCAGGCAGGAGTTCACGCGGCCGTTCATCTTCAGCCCTTGGCACCGTATCACTACCAGCGGCTCAGAGATCCTGGTCCACCCTCCGGCCAGGGTCATCGAACGGCACGAGTTGGAGGAGCTATTCTTCCCGATGAGGATATACTCACCGGCCGAGAGGCCTCTCCTGCTCTTCATGGAAAAGAAACGGGCCCGCGCGCTCGTGGATCTTCCCAGCGGAGATGCTCGACAGAACAGTCTCTTTCAGGGAAGCATTCGCGGGTGGCAAAGGCCGCTCCGACGCCATAATCTCACGTACAGCCATCCGGTCGGCCTGAAAACGCTCCGCAAAGGGCTCCCTCTCCTCTTCTACGTCAACGGGACCGGGGCCGTGGGTTCAGGCCGCGTGGAGGACTGGAGTCTGGATGAGCCGGAAAACCTCATTGCTCGTCTCCGAGAGATCGGCGAGTTCGATCCGGCGGACGTGAGGGAACACGCCGCCACGTCAGGTCCGAGAATGGGTAAGGTTCTCGTTATCCGGTTTTGTTGGTATCGACCTCTCAAGAGAGCCGTCACTCTTGAAGAAATACGCGCGATGGACGTGAATTTCAATCCTCCACGCACGCGATCCGTTTCTTCCGAGCTCTTTCAATCCGTGCTGGCCAGGGGAAACGATTTGACGTGACCGGTGGCCGTCTAGGGGCCATTCAGAGGGTATCCCCAAGACTCGTTCTCCATCCGAAAGCGGTCCCATGATTTACGAATACAAAGGAATGAGGCCCAAACTGGGCAAGAACGTCTTCCTGGCGCCCGGAGTCATCCTTCTGGGTGACGTGGAAATCGGTGACAACTCCAATCTGTGGTTCTACACCGTGGCGCGAGGAGATGTGAACTCTATAACCATAGGTCAGGAGACCAATATTCAGGACCATTGCATGCTTCACGTGACCTTCCGGCGCTGGCCTCTGCGCCTTGGGAACCGCGTGGTCGTGGGTCACCGGGCCGCGCTTCACGGCTGCGCCATACACGACGACGTGCTGGTGGGTATCGGCGCGCTCGTCCTGGACGGCGCGGTGGTGGAACACGGCGCGATTGTGGCCGCGGGCGCTGTGGTAGCCCCTGGGACCATTATTCCCGCCAATCGGGTGGCTGTGGGAATACCCGCACGTCCTACCCGTGAAGCCGGCGAAGAAGATAGAGCCACGCATCAGGCAAACCTGGCCAGATACCAGGATTATGCCCGCAATTTCAGCGAATTGGTTTCGCCTGTCTTCGAGGGACCGGATACCGCGGTATAGGGTATTCACCGGGATACACAAGAGGAAAAGAGAGGTTTTTCAAGAGGATGGGAGGAGGGGCCTGTTTTTTTATTCAAGCATTACTTTAAGTATTGACAATATCCTCTTGGTATGTTTTAGTAATTTTTGGTTGCAATGCAACGCCATCCACTCCGTGTCGGAGGAGCCCGCATGCCTCATTCACACAACCTGGAATACTACCTCGGAAAGATGCACGACGAATCCCTGGCCGACGCCTTGGCGGACTTCGAAGATCCCCTGGAGGGCCGTTCTGTGGAGTTCCTGTCTTCCTTGGAAATGGATGACCCCTTTGTGGAAGACGAGTTGGCCGTGGATCTGGACGACTTCTGAAAGTCGTCCGCCAACAGTTCCGTTCGAGCGGTGGCCGGTCGGGAAGGTTCCTACCGGCCATTCTCTTTTGACGTCGGCGTTTCCGACGCTCTGTGGAGCTCGGCCAGGAATGTAGGAATAAAGGTGGTAAGATCTTCCACGATGCAGAGGTCGGCCACGTTGAAAATGGCCGCGTTCGGATCCGAATTGATCGCGACCACAAAGCCCGCGTCTCGTATCCCCGCCACATGCTGCGCGCTTCCGGATATTCCGCAGGCAATATAAAGCTGGGGCGAAACCGTGGCGCCGGTGAGCCCTATTTGGCTCTTATACTCCAGCCATCCCATGTCGCAGACCGGCCGTGATCCCCCGATCGCTGAACGGGGAAAAGCAGCCGCGAGATCCTGTACGAGGCTCAGATTTTCCTGTTTGCCGATCCCTCGCCCCGCAGCCACAATAACTCTCGCTTCTGAGAGGCCTTTGTCACAGGTGGCGCCCGGCTTGAATCCGAGCGCGCGCGAGCGATGCGGTTCAAAGTTCACCGTGCGAAATTCAATCGAGCCCTGGGGATAGCGCCTGTCGACGTCGGCGCTGAACGCCCCGGGTTGAACGGTAATCACCGCAAGCCGTGTTGTGGCGGCCAGCTCTGCAACGAGCTTCCCTCCGGATGCGCCGCGGGCGAAGATCACGCAGTCTGAATCAACGGATATCCGTTCCACCGCGGTTATACACGCCGCGCCGACTCGCGCGGCGAGCCCCGGAGCAAAGTCCGCGCCTTGTGACGAGTGCGCCGCGCACAGGCAGGCGGGGTCCAATTCAGCAATGAGGTCGGTTAAGATGGCCCTATGCGCCTCGCCGTTGTACGAAGCGAGGCCGGGGGTCTGAACCGCTATGACATCTAGGCCGGTCCTCTGGAAAATCTCCCGCGCGGGCGCCTCAGGCTGGTCCCCTATAAGAACGACGAGGACGCGAAGCTGACGAAAGCTCTCCAGCCGGAGCGCGCAAGCGATGACCTCATAACCCGAGGGCTTGACTCTGCCCTGCGCGTGCTCGGCGACCGCGAGGATACTACGGTTGCGCATGACGCGCCTCGGGAATCAGGGCCTTTTCGCGCAGGATCGCCAATAAGCTGGCGGCCTTCTCTTCCGCCGCGCCCTCAAGTCTCAAGCCTGCCCTGAGTTTTCGTGGCTCAGTCACCCGGAGGAGAGTCTCGGTCGGGGCTATAGCCGGTTGCGCGGCCGCGTGGATGGTCTCAGGCAGCTCTTTCTTGGCTCGCAGGCACTTGGACAGAGAAGGGTAACGCGGTCGATTGATGCCTGTCTGCACCGTCAGCACGGCTGGAAGGAGGAGTTCCAGAACTTCTCGTTCGCCACCTTCGATTTCGCGTTCCACATAGACCGCTCTTCCCTCATCAATAGGGGTTTGGTGTAATACGGCAGTCGCGACCGGCATGGAGAGCAGTTCCGCAATCATGGGTCCTACCTGAGCGTGCATGTCGTCTTCAGACATGACCCCCGCGAGGATCAGATCATAGCCTGAGCCTTCCACCCGGCGGGCTATAAGGCGCGCGACCACCGAGGGGCTCACGTACCCCTCCTGTTCCAAAAGAATGTGAATGGCGCGGTCCGCGCCCATGCCCAGCCCCCGGGTGAGCGCAGATCCTGCGCTCTGAGGCGCAACCGTGATGACGTCCAGAGTTGTTCCGGGAAAGGCTTCCTTAATGCGGAGGCCTTCTTCGAGCGCAAACTCATCGAAATGGTTGATCCGATAACACGTCGTCCCACCGCTGGAGGCGCCTGACCCCAAGTAATGAGGACCGCTCATTGTCTCCAAATCCACAACGGGTTTCACGCAAGCGAGAAGTTTCATGGGTATTTTCTTTCCCAACTCGATCGCAGAGCGCCGATCCTTCGATGCGCCCCGGACCTGCGACGTAACATAAATCAGATATGCAGCGGACACAAGACCAAATATGAACGAACGTTCGCTCGGTTTTTGGTTGACAGTCTTCCTCCGGGACGCTACAGATAAAGTCCGGTCAATGAATGCTCCTCGCAGCGTAGGGAAGGAGAACGGGCATGGGAAAGCCTGAGTATCCCACCCGGGAAGGGATCTGGTCGCGGGGCAAGAGGTCCGAGCCGTCCTTCGAAGCAGTTCGGCTAGGCATGCCGTACGGTGAGGCTGTGGCGAACTTCCGCAAAGCAATGGAGGGCCGGGAGGATTTCGATCCTGCGGTTCTCTTCGTATGGGGGACCATGCAGGCCAAGGCTGTGCTCGGCATCCTGAAGGCCGTGGAAGAGGCTTTCGGCGAGAGCGGCCAGGGGGTGGTCAGGAAGGCGATCAATCAAGTGGGGTACGATGCTGCAAAGCAGCTCGTGGAGTCCTCCGCGTTCCCTGACGACCTGAGCGACGTGGAACTGATCTCCTTCATGGTCACCGGCATCAACACCGTCCTGTACGCGTCACTGGAGCGACCGTGGGTCGTGTCCAAAACCCGTTGCGAGTTCGACATCATCTGGTGTCCTCACCAGGACGTATACAGGCCATTTGACTGCCGAGTCCAGCGCTACTTCGTGGAGGGGATGATCCGGGCCATGGAAGAATTGAAAGGTATGCGCGCAAATCCGTACGTGGACAAGCTGATTCCTCGCGGGGACGACTGCTGTCATTTCCTGGTGGAGAAGCTTGAGTGCGCCGAGGGAGAGCATCCGTGGGCCGAGTATTCGGATGAGCTTGAGAAGAAAGCGCTCGCTCGATTGGATAAGAACCGCGGTAAAGACCGGGACAAGCGCTGAGACAATCGCCGCGTAAAGGATGGGTGCTTCGTTGAGCCTCCTGTACATGATCAGACATGGGCAGGCGTCCTTCGGACAGGGGAGGTACGACCGACTCTCCGAAACGGGATCGGCGCAAGCCGAGATCCTCGGCGATTATTTTCGTGATTCAGGCATGAAGTTCCATTTCGCTTGCTCCGGCGAGATGAGCCGACAGAAGGAAACCGGTCGGATCGCGCTCTCCCGCATGGATTCGGGCGCAACCGATCTTGAGCTCAGCATTGTGAGCGCGTTCAACGAGTACGACGCGGATGAGGTCATCCGCAGACAGATGAATCAAATGGTCGCCGAAGACCCACGGATGGCCGAGGATTTCACGAAGTTCTTCACTGACAACCACTCTTTCCAGCGTGTATTGAGTCGGGCGCTGTGGGGATGGGTATCGGGCGCGCTGGATACGACGGGCATGGAATCATGGGAAGAATTCAAGAATAGGGTTTGGTCGGGCATTTGCCGCATCCGTGAAGAATACCGCGGGGGAAAGACCGTTGTGGTGTTCACATCCGGCGGGGCGATCACGGTAGCCACGGGCCTGGCCCTGGGACTGCCGGACAACGCGACCGTGAACCTAATATTTCAAATCGCCAACGCATCGGTGACGGTATTCCGATATGACCGCGACCGGTTCACGTTGTCTTCGTTCAACGAGACCGCTCACCTCCACATGCGAGCCGATCCTCGCCTTGTGACCCACAGATGAGCGCGAAGAAATCAAAGGGAGCCTGAAATGGACTTCACCGTATCTGAAAAAGCGCAGACCATCGTGGAGATGATCAACGAGTTTGTTGGCAAGGAACTCGTACCACTCGAACCCGAGTTTTCAAAGCGACCGTTCGTCGAGTTGCTCCCTGTGCTCCAAGAGAAAAGGCGTATGGTGAAGCAGATGGAGCTGTGGGCCCCGCCTCATCCCCCGGAATACGGAGGCATGGGGCTTGACTTGGTGGAATTTGCCCTCGTATCGGAGGCATTGGGAGGCACGCCTCTGGGGCACTACGTATTCGGCTGCCAAGCTCCTGACGCAGGGAACATTGAGATTCTGCACCTGTACGGGACCGAGGAGCAAAAGGAGAAATACCTGAGACCTCTGGTCAACGGGGATATCCGAAGCTGCTTTTCGATGACCGAGGTAGACATGCCCGGGTCGAACCCCGTGATGTTGGACACCGCCGCCGTCAAGGACGGCGATCACTACGTCATTAACGGCCACAAGTGGTACACCAGTTCTGCTGATGGCGCCCGCTTTGCCATTGTCATGGCCGTAACCAACCCGGAAGCCCCTCCGTATCTGCGCGCAAGCATGTTCATCGTGCCGACGGACACGTCGGGATTCAATTTAGTCAGGAATATTTCCATCATGGGCCACGAAGGAAGCGACTGGGCCAGCCACGCGGAAATCCTGTACCAGTCTTGCAGAGTTCCCAAAGAGAACCTGCTGGGAGGGGAGGGACAAGGGTTTGTCATGGCCCAGGAGAGGCTGGGCCCGGGGCGGATTCATCATTGCATGAGATGGATCGGGATCTGCAATCGGGTTTTTGCGCTCATGTGTTCACGGGCCCAGAAACGCGTGATAGCGCCGGACCGGATGCTTTCAAGCCGTCAGATCGTGCAGGCGTGGATCGCGGAATGCGCCGCGGACATTCAGGCCGCGCGTCTCATGGTGCTCCACGCGGCATGGAAGATGCAAAGTCTCGGCACAAAGGCGGCCCGACACGAGATATCCATGATCAAGTTTTTTGCGGCCAACGTGCTTCAGAAGGTCCTTGATCGGGCCTTGCAGGTTCATGGCGGCCTGGGTATGAGCGACGACACTCTCATCTCTTTCTATTATCGAATGGAAAGAGCGGCCCGTATCTATGACGGAGTGGACGAGGTGCACAAGGTTTCTCTGGCAAGAAGGATCCTGAGCGAGTATGAGGGCAAGACGGTTCGATAGGCGAGCGCATATGGGCTTATCCAAGTTGGCGAAAAATCGGAAAGAGCCACGAGACGTCGCGACGCTGCAAACGGTCGTGTCCGACGCGATCAATTTCGACGAGTTTCAAAAGCTCGTGGGTGTTACCAGACAGGACCTGTGCCGCGAAACGCTTGCCGCTCATCGGAAGGTGATCCGGATAAAAGGTGACGAGCGCGCGATCAGAAACCTGGAGCGCATATTCAACGCGGCGCTCCGAATTAGTAACGCGAGCGGCTTTCAGGCGATGAGCATGCGTAAGCTGAGCAAGGAAGCCGGTCTGAGCATGGGCGCGCTCTATGCCTATTTTTCAAGCAAAGACGAACTGCTCGCCATGCTCCAAGACCAGGGTCGCGGCATTGTTTCGCGAATTCTCTCCGACCGGATACAGGCCGCGGCCGATCCGCTCAGTAAGCTCCGAATAGCTGTTCGGACACACTTGTATCTCACCGAATCCATGCACGCGTGGTTCTTCTTCTCATACATGGAAGCGAAGAACTTGACCGGGTCGGAGCGAGAAAAGGCCATCCGGAGCGAACTTCAGACCGAGGCCATGTTTGAGGAGATCCTGGAGCAAGGACGGGAAAAAGGGATTTTTGCGCCCAGGGACTGCCGTCTCACTGCAAGCGTGATCAAGGCGCTGGTCCAGGACTGGTACCTGAAACGATGGAAATACAGGCAAAGGAAGATCTCAGTGGACCAATACGCAGACCATATCCTGGAAATGGTGGAAAGCTTCGTGGTTGGCCGTGACGAGCGGCTTAATTAAGGAGCCTGTGGCAATGGATCTGACGGACAAGGCCGGAACGATAAGGCAAGGCGAAGAACTTGATGTGGAAAGGTTGGAATCCTTTCTCAAGGCTTCCAACCCGCGCCTGCGCGGCAAACTTAAGATTACTCAGTTCCCGAGGGGATACTCCAATCTCACCTACCTACTGACCATGGGAGACACAGAATTGGTGCTCCGCCGGCCTCCCATCGGAACCAAGGCCAAGACAGCCCATGACATGGGCCGCGAGTTTCGGATGCTCTCGGCGCTCCGGCCGGTCTTTCCGTACTGTCCGAAGCCGCTTCTGTATAGCGAAGACCCTTCTATTACGGGCTCGCCCTTTTATGTGATGGAGCGGATAAAGGGCATCATACTCCGGAGAGAGCAGCCTTCAGGCGTCAAATTCACGCCCGAACAGATCGACGAGCTGTGTCGCAAACTCCTGGATGTTCACGTGGAGCTGCACTCGGTAGATTACCGGGCCGCGGGTCTCAGCGATTACACCAGGCCGGAAGGATACGTTCAGCGGCAGGTGGAAGGTTGGAGCCGCAGGTATCGAGCTGCGCGGACGCCGGACGCGCCCGATTGCGAGACAGTAATGCAGTGGCTCGCGGCAAGTATGCCGCCTGATACCTCGAGCCCGACGGTTGTGCACAACGATTTTCGATTCGACAATGTGGTGCTCGACGAACACGATCCCATGAGGATCGTCGGCGTGCTGGACTGGGAGATGGCCACGGTGGGAGACCCTTTGATGGACCTGGGCAATTCGCTCGCGTACTGGGTTCAAAACGACGATCCGCCTGAAATGCAGCTTATGGGGCTCACACCTCTCGATCTGGGAGGATCGTTCACCAGACGAGAGATCGCGCGCTACTATGGCGAGAAATCGGGACGACCCGTGGACAATATGCATTACTATTATTGCTTCGGCTTGTTCCGCCTCGCGGTAATCGCTCAGCAGATCTATTACCGCTACTATCACGGTCAGACAAAGGACGAACGCTTCAAAGCGCTGGCGCTTGCGGTGCAGGTGCTCGACCGGACAGCCAATAGAGTCATCCGAACATCCCAAGTCTAGAACGCGATCATTTCACGATAGACCGCTTCCCATCCGGCTCGCTCGCGCGCGGAATGGAATTGACGCATCCTGCGCCTGGCATTCTTGCCAAGTTCCCGGGCGAGATCTTCATCTTCGATAATCTCTGCGACGGCCTTGGCAAGAGCTTCGGAATCGCCCAAGGGAACGAGCAGCCCGGACACGCGGTCTTCGACAAGATCCTCCACCGCTCCGACGCGTGTGGCCACACAGGGAAGTCCGCAGGCCATGGCCTCCATCAGGATGTTCGGGCATCCTTCCGAGACGGACGGCAGCGCAAAAGCGTCCAAAGAGCGAAGCCATCGGCCGACCCGGTCATGGGGGAGCGCATCCCGAAATACCAGAATGTCCTGGATTCCCGTGCGTCGGAGCATCTCTTCGTACACGGGCCGCTCTCCCTGGCGTAGGGCGCCTAGGAGTTCCAATACCACGGGATGCTTCAATCGGATCCGAGATATTGCCTTGAACAGATAAGGCAGGCCCTTGGCGTACTTGAAAATCCCCCCGCATCCGATCTTGAAGGGCTCTCCCCGAGACCGCGCCTTGTTCCAAGCTTCAGGAGGGACCGTCACCGAGTTGTAGATGATCCGTGCCTTGTGCTCGACCGGAGTCAGCGCGTGAGCCATTTCCATGAGCTCGCGGCTGAGCGCCGCCACTCGGTCGCTGCTCTCCAAGCCAATGCGGCAAACCGCGACCTTTTCCGGGCTGAACAGGTATTTCTTGATGTCGTTGCCCACCAGGGTGACCACAGAAGAAACGCCCACCCTTCGGGCCAGAAGCGCGGTCACATATCCTGTAGGGTAAAGAAAAAACGAATGGAAGAGGTCGAATCGGAACTCCTGGTGGAGCATCTCAAGGCTCTGATACATCATCATCAGGGTGAGCGTGTGCGGGCAGTCCCATAGCTCTCTGTCAGAGTCTCTCACATGTTCCCTGCCCACCAGCAGATGATGGACAGTGACCCGGTCGATCAGCTCGCTCTCTCGGTTCTCGTCGAGCAGCACGACGGGGGACTGCGCTACGGTGAAATGGGCCACGTGAACATCGAGTCCCATGTCCGCCGCGTGAAGACTGACCTTTTGCACGGTCCGGGCGAGCCCCCCCCACTGCCCAGGCGGATACTCGGGGCTCACGATGCAGATTCGCTTGGTCGTTCCTGGGTGACTCTCCATAAGTTCACGCTCACTCCAACTCGAATGTCACCTGGACCTGGGCCCTCACGCCGATCTGCCCCGGAGCGGTAGTTTCGCCTAGGAGAGCGTCCGCGGGCGCGGCTTCCTGCGCGATGTTTTGCGCCTGGGATTGTCGGCGAGATCCCCAGTGGTGATCGTAGGATGACCACCACATGCCTGGTGATTCGGCAATGGTGACGGGTTTGCCTACTTTTTGGTTCAGGGTTGCGGCCATGTCGTTTGCTTTTTCTCGGGCGGCCTTGAGCGCCAGCGTACGGGCCTCGTCTCTGTGTTTGCGCAGCTCGCTGGTCCGAAATTGGATTCCGTGCACGTAGTTTGCGCCGGCCTCCAGAGCGGCCGACAGGATGGACTCGAATTCGGTCAGGTCTTGGATGGTCACTTCCACCGTGTTCCGAACAAAGTAACCGATAAAGCTCTGCTGGCTGTAATCGTATTTGTACCGGGGCTGAATGTGGATGAAGTCCGTCTGTATATGCTTAGGATCGATACCAGCCTTCTTGAGCGCTCCCGTGACGGCCTTCACCCGCTGGACGCTCATGGTTTTGGCCTGGCTCAAGCTCTTGTCCGACGTTTCAGTGCCAAGCCGGAGGATGACCTCATCGGGGACCACTTTGACCACAGCCTCACCGGTCACCCTGATCTGACGGCTGGGCAGGGCTTCTTCGCCGGCATCACAAGAAGCCGCAGCCACGCAGAGAAATGCCACGACGAGAGCGACTCCTATTGATAGACGCATGTCCGTCTCCTCCTGAACCGTTCGCTGATGTCATGTCTGCGAATTTGTATGAAAGTCGTCCGCATGAGGCGCCCGTTGTAGGGTCTCCGTATGGGGTGGTATGGAAGGCAGATGAGTCTCCCCTCCAAATTATTGCGCGACGATGCGCGTCCGATCTCTGAGGCGAAGCCCCGGAGCGCTCGGCGAAGCTGAGGGCTTTCATTATTGGTTGTAGCGCTCCAGCTATGGCAATTGGTTGCCACTTGCGCCGGTTCAGGATACTCTTTTAGCATTGGTTCGACGAAGTGGGAAGCTCAACTCTTCAGCCGAGTTGCGATCCATGAGAATCGGTGTCGTCTTTCACAAGAACCCGTTCGCGCCTCCGACAGGTATCGACTTGGTACGGTTAAGAGCTATAGCCGGTGGCCTTATCAGACGCGGTTTCTCGGTTGACGTGATTGCGCCCGTCCACGAGGCCGGTCTGATCGACCGCTTTATTCCCGTCAAACCTCTCAATGTTCTCGGTGAAGGACGACGGTACGATCTCATCAAGACCTCGTACCATTTCTCAATCAGGCTGATCGATGCGTATACGGGGCCGGTTGTATCGCGAATCGTGCGAGTGGTGGACCACGAGGCGCCCCAACGGGACGAGCCCTTCCGCGAGGACCTTCTCTCATGCCAAGAGATGATCAGGCGGCGCGCGAGTGTCCTTGTTTTGAACAATCGCGAAAACGAAGAGCGTTGGCGCAGATTTTACGGCCCTAAACCTCCCGTGCTTTTTGTGCCGAACGGGTGTCCCTCTGAGATCCCTGAGCCCGGGTTGGATCCGTACGGGACTCAGCGCCCCGCGGCGCTTTTTCTGGGGAGTGTGGCAGCCGCCCGCATGGCGCGCGTGCTCAACGAGGCAGCCGTATTACTGCGGGGCAGGGCGACGATCCATCTGGTAGGACTCAACAAGTCACGCATGTATGGCGGCGACGGAAGTTGCCGGCTCAGCCGCCTGATCGTAGATCATGGGGAGACTTCCCATAACCGGGTTTGGGATTACATTCATTATGCCCAGGCGGGTATCGCCCTCGCCACAGGGCCCCATCCGTTTGATAACGACATTTCAAAGATCTTTGATTACTTGCGGGGCGGACTCCCTGTGGTGTCCGAAGAAGGGATTCTGCAGAATCACTTGATAGAGCGAACCGGATTCGGACGAATCTTTGCGTATGATAACGTGGAGGAACTGGTGTCCGGTGTTTTGGAGATCCTTGAGAGGCCTCCGATAGAGAGCAAGGAGCAGGTCATGTCATTCATGGCGCGGGAGCACTCCTGGGAGCGACGGCTCGAACAGTACGTGGCGTTGTTTCAGGCTCTAGGGGGCGGAGTTTCCCGATAAAAAGCGGCTTTGCCCGAGTGACGAAGGAATCTCTTTTTTTCCGCTGGCATCAGAATGTTTGTATGCTAAGGTAAGTGTCTGCGTCCACCACGAGGCCAGAACCGAAAGGAGTTCAACAATGAAGGAAAAAGTGCAGGCCGCGCTGGATACTGTGAGACCCCAGCTTCAGGCCGACGGCGGCGATTGCGAATTGATCGACGTGACGGACGACGGTGTGGTGAGGGTCCGCCTTACCGGCGCGTGCGGCGGTTGTCCCATGAGCCAGATGACCTTGAAGATGGGCATCGAACGAGTTCTCAAGGACAGAGTGCCTGACGTGAAGGCGGTGGAGGCCGTGTGACTCCGCCGGTCTTTCCCGCGCCGACTATCGGAAGTGACCCCGATTATTCGTATGGTTCCGGGAGGGTGAACGTTTGCCGGCGGTGGCGGGCGAGCATTCGCTCTGATCGAGATTGATGATTTGGATGGGGTCGCAACGAGGAATAATCAATACGTCGAATACCTTAGGGGGTAGGGAGAGCAAGGACAACGCTCTCCCTCGCTTTTTGCGGGGTCAGGAACTTACTGGCGCCGGAGGTAATTACCTCAACCGTGTCATTGTGAGGAGTGAATGGTGAGACAGGCTTCCAGCCTGTCGCTCCTGGAAGGCTCGGATATGGCCTGCAGATACAACTTGTTGGGACAATCCGGCGGGGGTAGGACAACCATCCTGCCTATCGGGCCTCAGAAAGACTAACGACAGGCGGGACGCCTGTCCCACCAATGCCTGTGGGACCAAAGTCTGGCCTACCAATGGGATTGCTTCGTCCCCCTGGATCGAGTCCGAGGTCCTCGTAATGACAGAGAGCGGCAAACTCCCTCGCGTAACTCAATGGTCACCTGGCGCGCGGGACTTTTGTTTGACTTCCTTTGAGAATACGGGTATTTTAACAGTTTGCGCTTTAGACCAACAGATCTGATCCGAGGCGTCTCTCATGAGGGTAGGACTGAAGCTCTTTGCAGGGAACTCAAATCCAAAGCTGGCAGAGGCCATATCCCGATGGATGGGCGTGCCCACGGGAGCCGCGATGGTGTCCGCGTTCAGCGATGGCGAGATCCAGGTTGAATTCCGGGAAAACGTGCGAGGCATGGACGTCTTCGTCGTGCAGTCCACTTGCCGACCGGTGAACGACCACATTATCGAGCTGCTCGTCATGATAGACGCGCTCAAGAGGGCCTCCACAAGCCGAATCACCGCGGTGATCCCCTATTACGGCTACTCGCGCCAGGATCGAAAGGTAGCCAGCCGCGCGCCCATTACCGCGAAACTGATAGCCAACCTTATCACCGCGGCGGGCGCGGACCGCGTGCTCACCATCGATCTGCATGCGGGCCAGATTCAGGGTTTCTTCGATATCCCCGTGGATAACCTCTATGCCGCAGTAACCCTGGCTGAGGCGATCAAGAACAACCACTTAGCCAGCGAGAGCATGGTGGTCTCGCCGGACGCGGGAGGAGTGGAACGGGCCAGGGATTTTGCCAAGCGCCTAGGAAGCAGTCTGGCGATCATCGACAAGAGGCGCGCCAAACCCAATGAAGCGGAAGTAATGCACGTCATCGGGGATGTGGAGGACAAGGATTGCATCATCGTCGATGACATGGTCGATACCGCGGGAACCCTTGTGAAGGGCGCAGTGGCCTTGCAGCAGGCCGGCGCGCGCAAGATTTACGCGTGCTGCACCCACGCGGTGCTTTCAGGTGACGCGGTGACAAAGCTCAACGACTCTCCCATCGAGCGCGTGTACGTGACCGATACGATTCCTCTGGATGAGAAAGTGGCCGTGTGCCCCAAATTGCAGGTGCAATCAATGGCCCCCCTGTTGGGAGAGGCTATCAGCAGAATTCATCGAGAAGTTTCTCTCTCGGAACTGTTTCTGCGATAATCGTCGGATGATTCATCAGATTATGAAGGTGGGCGCGGGTTCTAGGCGGATCCCGTGCGGAGGTGAATATGAACAAGATCGCATTGGAAGCGGATAGGCGCTCAGAGACCGGTAAAGGACCAGCCCGTAGACTGCGGGCCGCGGGCAGAATCCCCGCGGTCTTCTATGGCTCTAAGACCGAACCGATACATCTCTCCCTGGACCTCCGCGAGTTTAGGAAATCCATGGATCAGGCCGGCGCCAACGTGCTCTTTGACCTGAAGATCAAAGAAGCCGGCAAGGGCGCCACGCGGACGGCCATCCTCAAGGAGCGACAGATCAAACCTACCGACGGCGCTATCGTACACCTCGACTTTGTTGAAATCTTTAAAGATGTGGCGATAGAAGTCACGGTGCCTCTGGAATTTGTGGGGAAATCCAAGGGCATAGATAAAGGCGGTCTTCTTGAGATCGCTGCGAGGCAGGTTCTGGTCTCCTGCCTTCCCGGGGATATCCCCGCGACCATCCAAGTTGACGTGTCCCAGGTCGATCTGGGTCATACGCTCCATGTGGGCGACATAGCGCTCCCGCGTGGCGTGGAACTCAGGCAGGATCCAGCCCTCGCCGTGGCCACGGTGGTGACCCCATCCGGAATTGAGGCCCCCGCGCCGCCTGAAGAGGCAGCGGAGGTCCAAGGTGAACAGGCCCCTGCAAAAGGCGCCGGGACAGAGAGCTAAGTTCCCCACAAACCCATTGGCGAGAATTCGGGTAGGATCGGGTGAGCGTATTCACGCCGTCATCCCAGCGAAGTCCTGATCGTGGAACGGGGCCGGCGCGGGAGAGATATCAGCCGACCAGGCCAACTGAAAAAGCAATGAGGAACTGGCCCGCATAATAGAACGGGAGCCCGACGAGGCGGTTGAGGAATTGCCTATGGACGAAACGGTCCCGCGCAACGAACAGATCGGATAGGTAAAACAACAGCGCGCCCACGAAGATGGCAGCTCCACCCATAGGGTGGATGGCGGGATTGCAATATGCGGCCCAGGCCGCAATGAGCATCACGCTGATAACGATCACATATGCCCCTACCGGCGAGGTCATGGGTCCGAGGCGCGGTCGGAGCCACAAGAAGACCGCCACACTCGCCCCCACAATCACCAACGCCACGATACTGATCCAATCGTTGCTTCGCGTGAGGCTTGCGAAAGCCACAATGTAGAGCACGTGGCCGGCGAGAAACGCCACGAGTCCTGCCCTGAAAGCCCGCTCGCCGGGCAAAGCTAAGCAGACGTCTCCCACCAGTCCCAAGACCAGCCCCACCAGGACCCAGTGAAAGTACGTGGGAAGCGGATGCGGCTGAACCGACGCAACGAGCACAAAGAGGCAGGAAAGCGGCGCCTTGAACCACAGAATGCGGTTCCCCCGCTGCTTTTTCTCTTCCACCAAGAGCCCGAACAGGAGCGCCAGAGCAACTACAACGATCGCCAGACTCATCGCGAACCTCTACTGAAAAGCGCTAACATCTCCTTTACCTGCCCGGAGCACCAGAGGCTGATCGTCGATAAGGCTAACTATGGAAGATGGTTCAGGAAAAAAAACGCCTCCGTCGATTACCAGATCCACCTGGTCTTTATAGCTGCGATCTATTTCCTTTGGGTCATCCATCAATTGATCGTCGGGCAAGCGCACGGACGAGCTGAGAATGGGGTTTCCCAAAGCTTCCACCAGCGCCTGGCATATTCGATTGTCGGGGATGCGGATGCCGACCTCCTGGCGCTTGGTGAGGACTATTCTGGGCACCAACCTGGTGGCCTTCAGAACAAAGGTGTACGGCCCGGGCAAGAACCTCCGCAGGATGCGATATGTGGTGTCGGTCACCTGCGCATAGTGGGAGATCTGTTTCAGGTCCGAGAAGACAAAGGTCAAGGGACGCTTTTCGTCCATCCTCTTGATACGTCGAACGCGACTCAGCGACTTCTTGCTGTTCATATCACAGCCGAGGCCGTACACGGTGTCCGTCGGATAAACAATGACTCCATCCGCCCTGAGGATTTCCGCGACGCGGGCAATGCGACGGGGCTGAGGGTGCAGAGGGTTGATTTGCAGAATCACGGAGTATTGCCTCGATTGCCTCTGGTTCGAGGCTTGGGTGTGCGGGTTTTGCCAGGCACGGAGCGGTTCACAACGGGATAAGCGATCCGTCCGGACACCAGGATATCAGGTCCCACACGGCTGATCTGCGCCTTCTCCATGCGGGGCGCTTCGGGCAATCTGCGCACGCCCTTTCCACCCACGCCTGCCGGCGCATCAGCGCCTCCAATAATGATGGGCGCGTAGTAGAAGAGGCAACGGTCCGTGACCTTGGCTTCCAGAACCGACCAGGCCAGACTTGCGCCCCCTTCCACGAGGACCGAAGAAATGCCGCGTCGGTAGAGCGTATGCATCAGGTCGGCAATATCCACGCGGTCGCGGCCGCGGGTGCGCACGATCTGCGCGCCTCGCTCTTCCAGCAAAATGGCGTTCTCGGCAGGCGCGTCCTTCCGGCAGGCGATGATCACGCCTGCGTCGGACGCGGGATTGAACACCGCGGCATCCGGCGGTGTTCTCAGGTTTGAGTCCACTACGATTCGGATAGCGTCTCTTCCTCGTTTGCGTGGCAGGCGCGTGGTCAAGCCGGGGTTGTCCGCTGTCACCGTTCCGATCCCAACCATGACGGCGGAGACCCTATCCCTCAACGCATGGACCTGGCGACGAGACGCTTCGGAGGTGATCCACTTTGATTCGCCCGTTCGGGTCGCGATACGCCCATCCAGGCTCATGGCGAGCTTAAGATAGACAAACGGCCGCCGCAGGGTCACATTGATGACGTAGACCTCATTCAGGAGGCGGCACTGGTCCTCCAACACACGGCCGACCACTTCCACTCCCGAGGCGCGCAGGAAGGCCCCTCCGCCCCCCTCCACATCCGGGTTAAGGTCTTGCATACCGTACCAGACCTTCTTGACGCCTGCTTCGATGATCGCCCTGGTGCAGGGTGGGGTGCGACCGTGGTGATTGCACGGTTCAAGCGTGACGAAGAGTTCGGCGTCTCGCGCTTGTGGTCCCGCCTGCGTCAATGCCTCGATTTCGGCATGTGGCTGTCCCACCGCGCTGTGATAGCCTTCACCGATTACTCTGCCCGCTTTGACCACCACCGCGCCTACCATAGGGTTCGGCGCAGTCCTCCCCAGGCCGCGGCGGGCCAGCCGCAAGGCACGACGCATGAATTGTTCAGCTACAGGGGGAATCCTGAATTCCTTGCCGATTCTCATCAGGGGGTCCGTTTTCGGGCAGGCGCTCCGTCCGGGCTTCTTTGAGCCCGGACAGCTCTTTGATCTCGGTTATGAACTCCTCAATGTCCCGGAAGGAACGATACACCGACGCGAATCGCACGTACGCCACAGCGTCCATCTGCCGCAGCTCGTCCATAATCCGTTCGCCAATGTACTGAACGCTCACTTCCTTCTCGGGTCCCTCCATCAGTTCCTGCTCGATTGAGTCCGCCACCGCCTCAATTCTATCAACGCTGACGGGTCTCTTCTCACAGGCGCGCCGCATTCCCTCGATGATCTTGCGTCGGTCAAACGCCTCACGGCGCCCATCCTTCTTGATTACAAAGGGGAGGCTTTCCTCTATGCGTTCGTACGTGGTAAATCTCTTCTTGCACCCAAGACATTCCCGTCGCCGCCGGATCGCTGAGCTGTCCTTGGCAAGCCGGGAATCGATAACTCGATCATCGACGGCGCCACACCTGGGGCATTTCATTATGCACCACCTCGGCGGGAATGGGCAGATCTCGGATAATCGCAACCGCTATTTATAACGAATCTCAGGATGATGCAAGCAGAATTAAGAATTTTCTTTCCGTGATCCAGCCTCAGACTGGAGGCTTTCTGGAAAAAGCGGTAGTCTCCATATCCACGGACCAGCGATCCAGCGCGATGTATAGTGTAATCAGCAAAATGAAGAAAAATAATTATGCCACACCTGGCGACTGGGCCCTTGGTGTCTCGCTGCTCGTCTTTTCCGTGATCCTATTTTTCGTGCTTCCGGGCTGGGTCGGCTCCACAGGAATGCTCGTGGAAATTCACCGCGGGGAGAGGGCTTTCGGCAGATATGACCTGGAGGTGGACCGCGTCGTCCAGGTCCCCGGCCCTCTTGGAATCACCCAAGTGGAAATCAAAGAGAATCGCGCACGCGTCACACGATCGCCTTGCCCTCAAAAATATTGCCTGCGCATGGGATCGGTCGACCGAAACGGAGGACTCGTGGTGTGCGTCCCGAACGAGGTTATCGTGCACATGGGGAAAGAACGGCCCGACGGCCTGGACGCGGTGAGCCAATGACCGATCGGGTGAGCCACTTGGCCAGACTCGCGCTGCTGCTCGCGCTCGCCACGGTCATTCACACCGCGGAGGCGTTCCTGCCTATCACCGTGGCCTGGTTTCGGTTCGGCTTCGCCAACATCATCGGTCTTGCCACCCTGTATCTCTTTGGATTCAAAGACGCGCTCGTGCTTACCCTGGGGCGAATTTTCCTCGGGTCGCTCCTCGGCGGCTCCTTCGGCGCCCCCGCTTTCATTCTCTCTCTTTCAGGAGGCGTGTGCGCGATAGCGGCTATGGGCTTTGCCCACAGGATCTCCGGACGAGTCTTCTCAGAGGTCGGGATCAGCATGATGGGGTCGGTATTCCACAATCTCGGCCAACTGGCCGCAGCATACCTGATTATTGTTCGCAATGAAGCTATCCTTCTCCTCCTGCCGCTCCTGCTGGTTACGGCCACTGGAACCGGCTTCATCAACGGCTTGGCGGCTAGATTCTTCATCCGTCATTTCCGGAATACTTCACAAGCCGATCCGCACGTGAAAACCCAGGCCCGCGGGCGAGCTTGTAGGTCAGGTTGAGTAGGGGGAAACTCGGCCCGCCACCGGTCAACTCGAATCACTGCCCGCTCCTGATGAGGCGGGACGGGAACCTGCGGGCAAGTGTGTGAGAGGGCGCGGAGGACACGGCTTTTTGCTTGACAATATTAAGATATATTAGTAGCATACACCATGAAGTTAAAGTAAATAAGGCAAAAGAAATGCTAACATATGATAAGAATTCTATTATATTATAACTTTGCCGCCCTGGTCGCCCTGGGCCTCCTCTTCTCCCTCCCCTCACTCACCTCCGGGGCGCCCCAGTCCGAAACCTCAACTTCACCAGTCAGGCAGGCCCAACCCAAAAGCACGGACAGGAACCACCAGAGCCCTTCCGCCGCGGCTGAAGATCAGGCCGACGAGCTCGCGGCGGTGATAGCGCCGCATCGTTCCGCGGAGATCAGCGCTGAAGCTCGGGGCGTCATCGAATCCTTTCACCCCAAAGAGGGTGATTTTGTAGAAAAGGACCGGGTGGTGGTAGTGATCTCAAGCGAAAGGCACGTTCTCGCGCTCCAAAGAGCCAAGAACGCGCTCAAAGCCGCTGAAGCCGACCTAAAGAGGGCAAAGCAGGAAACTCAGCTCAAGGAACAGCTCCTGGCGGAAAAGGCAACCACTGTAGCGGAAGCGCTCAAGGGAAAAGCGGAAGAGGAACTGGCCGAATATAGGCTGGAAGAGGCGAAGACCGGCCTGACGCTTGCCCGTATGGACGTGGAATCATGCCAGGTCAAGGCTCCTTTCAGCGGGCACATCGCCGTTCGCCTCAAGGAACCCTTTGAAGCCGTTGATTATTTTCAAAAGCTTTTTGTGCTTGTGGACACGTCCAAAGTTTACGCGATCGCCGGCGTTTCGGAGAGCGCTCTTCCCGATTTCACGAGGAACCGTCGCGTGGCGTTTGTCACATCGCCAGGCAAGGAAAGGCGGTTCGCCGGGGTCGTTGAAAGGGTGGGAAAACTCTTCGATCCCAAGTCGGGGACCAAGAAGGTTTACGTGCTCATTGACAACCCGGACGGCCAGTTGGAAGTAGGAATGACGGGTTATTTGGAGTTGGCGAAGTGAATCGGCCCCAGCCGTTTCCATGTAGAAAGCTGGCCCAAGCCATTCTCATGTTGTCCCTGCCGTATATTGCGTCTTGCCAATCTGCTTTGCTTTCTCCCTTTCGCTCCGTGGATCACGTGGATTTCGCCCCAGTGAACGCTTCCAGGATGTTGGCCGAATCTCGATCGCGGCCGGTGACCGCGGCTTTAGGGAAAAGATCATTGACTCTTGAGGATTGTCGCCAGATGGCGCTTACCAATAACCTGGAAGTTCAGGTGGCCCGCTGGGACGAACTCACGCGGGAAGCTGTAAGATGGAGTAGCAGAGCTAGGATGCTGCCGCATCTGAGCTTTACCGGTGACCTGAGCCAACGAGACAACCCTCTCTATTCGTACAGCGATGTTCTGGGGCAGGAGGGCTTGCAGCCGTCTGCGGACGGCACAGGCGTCACCAGTTATTCCACGGGTCATGAAAGGACCACCTGGCGTTATGTTTTTGAGACGAGGTGGAGCCCGGTGGACGCGGCCTTGGCATATTACGTTTCGAAGAGCGCTTCCAATGATCGACTCAAGGCTCATTATCAAAAAGTGCGAGTGGCCCAAAAGCTCATCGGCGCAGTGGATGGGGCCTATTTCAGGCTCTTGAGTCTCCAACAATCATTGTCCTACGCCAAGCGACTTGCGGGCATGCGGGCTCAGATTGCCGCCTCAATGCAGAGACTTCAGAACAAGAGCATAATAAGAGTTGAAGATTACGAGCGAGCTGAGGAAAGGGCTGTGGAAGCCCGCCGCGTCTTGGGGAAGGTCCGCAATGAAACGGAGAGGCAGAGGAACATCCTTGCATCAGCGATGGGGCTTTCGCCCGAGTATTGTGTGGACGGAGGTTTTTGCGTGGAAGGGAAGATGTCCTCTCCCTGCTTCGGCGCCCCATTGTGCGATCTGGAGCTGATAGCCGTCAAACACAGACCCGAAGCGTTCCAAGCCGGACTCGACCACCTCACATCCGTCAATGACATCAAACGAACCATCGTCAGATATCTTCCCAAAGTTGAAGGCTTCTGGAGATATACCAGAGACAAGGACAAGTTTCTGTACAATAAGGATTGGAAAGATATCGGTGTCTTGGTCCATTTTGATCTACTCGATTGGCTGATCAATCGAAACGACTCTCGAGCGGCCAGGTCCGCCGCAACAAAAACATATAAGGAATTGGGCGCAGTTGCCCTTGGTATCGCGTCCCAAGTGCGAGTCGCGGCGTTAACCTATAATGACTCTTTGGAGGAGTGCCAAACCAGGGAAGCTGCGCTGGCCGGTTCTCAAAAGGTCCTCAAGATGGCCCAGATAAGAGTCGCCGGAGATGACCTGAGCCAACTGCAATTCGAAGAGGCCGAAGCCAACCTCCTCATGCAAAAAATTCAGCGCATTCGCGCTCTGGGCGAGGCCAATGCCGCATGCGCCGAACTTCAGAGCGTGCTGGGGACCAATTACAAGGAACCCGCTCCATGCGAAGGATGACCAGCCGCGTCCGGACAAGCCTCTCGTAGTCCAAACAGCCGCAAGATTATCGAGAAGCTGAGAGAGATTGCCAAAGGCGATCCGATTGCCGCAGGGGGCGACCCACCCAAAATTTCAACGGCAAGCGCTCACGATTGGAAATCCTCGACCTCGTGACATCGTGAATCGCTTCGTAGTTTTGCTCTTCCCCATGCGCGCCGGCCCAAAACAATTCAGGCGCCGGGAACCTTTTCCGCCTCCCCGGCGCCTGCGTAATTGAGGGAAAGGTAAGCGCAGTCTCTCGGATCGGGCAGAGGATCAGGGCAATGCAGGCGGCTTTGCCGTGAAAACGGCGCTGCCGCCCTAACAATTCACGGTCTACTGCGTGGCGTTGTCCTGCCGCACCCATGTGGCCAGCCGGTCGAGTTCCTGGCCCCTATTTCCTGGTTGACCCGCCAAACGTGTACGATCTCTGTTGGTGGCCTGCCGATTGCCGACTGTCGAGGTCTGCTCATTGCTACCGCCGGGCCGGTCTAGGGAACGCGCAAAGTCCCTGTTCTCT
Source organism: Deltaproteobacteria bacterium (assembly GCA_016875095.1). GTDB lineage: Bacteria > Desulfobacterota > Desulfomonilia > Desulfomonilales > Desulfomonilaceae > VGSG01. The sequence continues at coordinate 7,371 of VGSG01000039.1, read as the reverse complement.
CGTTTGTCACTAAACCCGGAAGATCGGTCCCCTCTCTGATCCATCCGCTCGCCCGCGAACCGGAACCGATCGCCTCCGGTTTGGATTCGGTCGCCCACAGTCTGCAACCAATCACCCTTGCGCTGCAGCCTCTCGCCCAAGCGGTCCATTCGTTCACCCTTTGCCTCCAGCCGATGACCCATACGTTCCAAGATCTCACCTCTACGGATCAACCGCTCTCCCAGATGACCGAAGCCGCTCATTTCGAGTCTGTGGCCTAGACGCTGCAAGTACTCACCGCGAGCTTCCATCCGATGGCCCAGGCGCTCCAACCATTCACCTCTGCGCTCCAGTCTCTCCCCACGACGCTCCAAGGCCTCGCCTCTGCGTTCCAGAGAGTCTCCCAAGCGTCGGTCGCCCGGGCCGAACCCGTGGCGCCTATGTTCGAAGAGACCACCGAGCCCAAAGAGCTGGCTCCTGTGGCCGAAACGATCGCCAAGCCCGAACGAGCTGCTCCTGTGCGCGAAACGCTCACCAAACCCGAACGAGTTTCCCTTGTGTCCGGGGCGGTCCGAGTGACCGAACCAGTTCTTGGGCTCGTTGCGGCCGCTGTGGCCAAACCTATTGCCTCGGTCCCCACCTCGGTCAACGTTTCTCAACCAATGACCGTTGTGTCCGGATCGGTCGCCACCATGGGTCCACTGATGGCCCTTCTGCGCCGCCGGCGTCGAGTGGCTCGTCACCGCGTGACCCTGGTTCCTCCCCTTGTTGCCCTTGCCGGCCGAGAAACAAAGATAGGGGGTCGCAAATACCAGCGCGAACACTATCAAAACCACGACCTTCTTCATCTCATCACTCCTTTCCATTTTTGTTGAGCCAATCCCCCTACTTTGGCTCGTCAGGAGAGGCTGCCAGGCTTTCCCTCAAGCCATTCCGCCCGCGGGCCTTGGTGAGCATTTTCCATGCCAGGAGATCACATTTCATAAAAAGGTCGGAGTCTGGCCCCCCTTTTCGCCTACATGATGTAGTCTTGTATCAGGGATGCACAATATGTGGGAGCGACACCGGCGGGCTGACGCGTTGAACATTTTTCGGCGACCTTTAAAGGTCAAGGAAGCCCCCCAGCTCGAGGATCGTTTTGACAGATTTGGGCCCCTTTTGACCTGCTAATTCCAGAACACCCCCAAGTTCTTGACAAAACTGCTTGTAAAGATCGTTGACAAGAGGCTTGTATTTCAGACAAAATTTGTCGGAAATGATGAGAAAGCCCCCCACCCTTTAGTAGGAATTGGTTCATTATTTCACAGTATTAGAGGAGCAGAATGGCGATATGCTATTGAAATCACAATCACAACATTCTCGGGTCTGGAAACGGGCCGACTGAAACCGGCTGCCTCTACAGTGGCTCTCTGTAGAGAAACAATCCTCGACGCAGAGATTAGGCGCTTGCAGTCCGTCCTAATAGCCCATGAGACCGCAGCAGCGTGTACATGCGGGCATGAGGCCCTTTTCCGCGAGGCTCCGCCTGAACTTGCGGTACGGCTCGGAATTCCACAGCTCCGTGATGGTCTTCTCTTTCACATTTCCCACCACGAAATCGTGATAATCCCTGCACGGGCTCATATCGCCGTTGGAATTTATTTCAACCGCGGTAAGGATATGATTGCACTTCTCAAAGCCGAATCGTTGGGCGTGATCCGTATAGTACGCTTCCAATTGGTCAGGCTCCGACACGGGGGGCATGATGATCAAACCCGGCCCGGACAGGCTCGCAGCCTTTGCCTCGAGTCGTTTCAATTGGCTCGACAGGATTCCGTAATCCGGGGGACGCCAGCTCCCGATCCAACCGAAGTGTTTCTCCGGCCTAAAGCCGAAGCGCTCCTCAAAGTCACGGGCGTGATTTTCCGCGGATTCTTGATCGATCCACCAGGCAAGGTAAAAGACGCACACGTCCACCTTGTCTCTAAAAGACTCGTAAACATCCACGAGCTTATCGTAATTCAGGTTGTTGATGGTGGTAAGCGAGGCGATCAGGGGGAGTCGTTGGCCTCGATCCGCGCGGATCTCTCTTATGCTTGCGATGGCCTGATTTATGGTCGCGAAATTATCCACCGCGGGATTTGCCCCGGGGCGGCACGCGTTGTGAGTGGCGGAGTCCGCGCCGTCAACCGAGATCTGGATCACGAACATGGGCGCGGCGACCAGTCTTTCCGCGTGCTGCGCAAGGCCGGTGGCGTTCGTGGCAATGCTCGGAGGCATGCCCATTGACGCGGCCTCCTCTATGATCTCCACGGAACCCTTGTACAGCATGGGTTCGCCCCCCCAGAGGTACACCGTGGGTGTGTGGCCGTGCGCCTTGAGATCTCTGAGGAGTTCGATGTAACGGTCGGGTGACACCTCGTCCTTTCTAAGGTCCGCGATCGAGCAACTCCGCAGGAAGCCGCTGTCTCCCCATTGGCCGCAGGTATGGCATCGCAAGTTGCACAGGTCGGTTATTCTGACGCTGCACTGCCTGATGCGGTTGGCTTTCCCCTCGGGAGGCGTCAAAGAGATGTTGCGCAGGAACCTGTCGACCTGCAGCATGGAGACGTTCTTGGCGTACACCGGCTTTTCAAAGACTTTTGCCGCTGTCTTCAGTATCGTGGATATTCCTACCCAGCTCTGACTCATGCTCTCTCAACCCTCTGCATTCAGCATTTCAAGCCCACGATAGCGAACATTGTCGTTTACCATAAACACTATTCCGTTGAGCTTCAAGACCCACGCCATCTCCTGGCCGGTCAAGTTCATCTGGAACAGGTAGCTTGTGAGGGGATTCGGTATGTTGCCATTGTTCAGCCGGCGGTCTCCGCCGGCTATCCGCACGGCTCGACCCGGCATGGGATGAAACGATGCAGAGGAGTGGCCGCCAGTCTGTCCCTGTTCGTGTTCTTGGCGAGTCGGTTCACGTTGGCCCCGTGCGTCTTGCCTTCATACTCCAGGCCGAAGCCGTGCGGAATCACCACGTGTCCGGCGCTGCACGTGTCGGTCACTTCTGTGGGGATTTCCACTCGGCCCGCTTCCGTGGTGACACTCACCCTCTGTCCGTCTTTGATTCCCGCCGCGGCCGCGTCCGATGGATGGATGAGCAGAGTGCAGGCTTCTTTGTGGTCGTTCCACGCGGGGTCGCGCATAATGGTGTTCGCGTTATGATCGAAGTGGCGACCGGCCGTGAGAACCAACGGATACTCGGCGGAAAGGCTGAGCGCCTGTTTTTCTCGCGGGGCGTCGATCTCGTCAATCCAGTCAGCCAGCTCAGGGACAAAAACGTTGATTTTGCCGTCCTCTGTGCGGACCGATTCCAGGTTCTTTTCCGGATCGCTCTTGCCGATCCAGAGCCCCTCGGGATGATCGAGAATGGCCTGAAAGATCTCTTCGCCAATGGTCAACCCAGGGTTGAATCCGGCATTCACCGCCATTTCCCGAAATGATTTCGGCGCGGTCTGTAGCAGTCCCCAGAGCGCAGCCAAGTTGGGCGACCCCAGCGCGGTTGCAAGGGTCCGTGCGAGAATGAACGGCAGCGTCGCCGCGGCCCGAGGTTCCGACGCAGCGTATTGCATAAGCTGCAAACCGAATTGCAGCCTGTCGCCCAGCGCTGCCTGGGTCAGAGATTCGGGATAAGGAGGAATCAGCCCAAGCCGCTCGGCCAGTCCTGTGAAGATTTCACTTTCTTCCCGAGGCTCCCCCTCAGGCGCCAGTAGCGGCCTGCGCATCTGAAAGAAGACCTCAGGGTGGGTCCAGGCGAAAAAGGTCCCGTCCCATTTCTCGTACGCGGAGCGGGCAGGGAGCACGTATTGGGACAAGGCCGCGGTCTCGCTCATCACCACATCAATGGTTACGGAGAGATCGAGTTTCCGGAAAGCCTCCTCGTACGCGCTGGTATCCGCATACGACCTCAGCGGATTGGCGCCGCTCACGATCACGGCCCTCAGGCGGTCCTCGCGCCCTGAGAGAATCTCCTCAGGCATGACATTGGGAGGAAAAGTCCCCATGATTTCAAAGAAATCGGTCTCCGCCGTTCGCCATGTCCGCTTGTCACGCTCATCCGAATGGGCGCCGAGGGGCATCAGATAGCCGGGGAAGAGATTGCCGCCCTGAACCCCGACACGGCCGCAGATGGTCATCAGGACCGCGGCCAAGTACGAGACGACCGTGCTGTGGCGATTCATGAGTATGCCCAGGTCCGTGTGCAAAGACCATTTGCGCGTGCCACAGAGGCGACACAGTTCTCGAACTTGCGCGTAATCAAGTTCGCACACCTTGATCGCGGCTTTTGCGTCAAAATCCTTGAACCAGGGCGAGATTTGCGCCAGTCCGCTCACGTGGCGGGAGATGTAATCCGCATCCTGCCACCTTTCGTTAAGGATGATCGAGATCATGGCCTTGAAGAGGAGCGCGTCGGTTCCCGGGCGAAGGGCAAGGTGAATATCGGCCTTCTGCGCGGTTTCGGACTTTCGAGGGTCAATGACCACCAGCAGCTTTTCCGGGTCATCGGAAATCCGTTTCAGATGCCGCCTTGCCTGGGGCATTTGGTGGCTCATCCACCCGTTCCAGCCGACCGAGATGAGCATGTCGGTTTGATGTTCGTCCGGTATGGGAGCAAGGTATTGCCGCCCGAACATGCGGCCGTGGGCCCAGAACATGCCGGTAAGCTCCTGGGCCAGCGCGCTGTAATGGTACCTGGACCCCAAGCCGCGCAGGAGGCGCACGCCGAACGCGGCCTCAAAATGACACCCCTGGCCTCCGCCGCCCATATAGGCCACGGATCGGGGGCCTCCGGTATCCACGATTCGCCGCAGGGTGGTCGCGATCTCATCGAGCCCGTCATCCCATGAAATCCGCTGGAAACCGTTTGAAGTCCGTTTCAGCGGGTGGATGAGGCGGGATGAGTTGTGTTGATAATGCGCTATCTTGAGTCCTTTTCGGCACACGTATCCTTGGCTGCGCGGGTTGTCTTTGTCGGCCCTTACCTTGACGATGCGATTCCCTTCGATCTCCAGTTCGAGCCCGCAATTTTGCGCGCAGCAAATGCATGCAGACTTTTGCCAGGATGCCATGAGAGACCTCTTTCGTCGCGCTCTAGAGCGCAAGAATTTGGCACGTGCCGCTGCACGAACCGACGTTTCACCTAAATGTGTGGTCAGACTTGACAGCTGACGCTTGATCGCAAAGGCAAGGGCGCGAGCCTCCGTTGGGCAAGCGACCCAGACTCGCTCCTCATATAATAAGACTGCCGGGGCCGGGAACGTGTGACGGTATATTCGCGCGGCTTTTCATGAGACCGACAAAATCCAACGCTAGAGCGTTCCGGCTATAACGAGCCGCTGGATTTCGTTAGTGCCTTCATAGATCTGCGTGATTTTCGCGTCCCGCATCATGCGTTCCACCGGATACTCTGTAATGTAACCGTACCCACCGAGTACTTGGACCGCTTCAATTGTCGTCCACATGGCAACGTCGGAGCAATACGCCTTGGACATAGACGAATGACGAATCACTTCCGCGGGGACTTTGGAGAGGTCCTTCGCGCAGCGGCTGTCGAGAAGATCGCATGTTTTATATAAGAGCTGCCTTGCCGCGGTGATCCTCATCGCCATGTCCGCGAGCTTGAATGCGATGGCCTGGTGTTTGATAATAGGCAGGCCGAAGGTAACCCTCTCCTTCGCATATTCGGTGGCATACTCGAACGCGCCGGCTGCGATGCCCAGCGCCTGGGAGGCCACTGAGGGACGGCTGAAGTCCAAGGTTTTCATCATGATGTGGAAGCCGTCTCCTTCTTCGCCAAGTCGGTTTTCCACCGGGATTTCCACATCCTCGAAGACCAGCTCCCGGGTGTCGGAGCAGCGGATACCGAGCTTGCTCTCCTTTCGGGACGCGGAAAAACCCGTGAATTCCTTCTCGACGATGAAGACGCTCGCATTCTTGTGCGTGGGCGCATCCGGCTCGGTGACGGCGTAGACCGCGATAGTGTCTGCCACACCGCCGTTGGTGATGAATTGCTTGGTACCGTTCAGAACGTATCGATCGCCTTTCCGCACAGCGCGAGTTCTGAGGCTGGCCACATCCGAGCCTCCTCTGGCTTCGGTCAGCGCGAACGCGGCGACCTTCTCACCGGTGGCCAGCGGCCTGAGGTGCTTGTCTTTCTGTTCGTGATTCCCGGCCAGGATGATCGGTAGGCAGCCCAATTCCTGACACGAAGGGATCAGCGCCACCGAAGCGTCCACCTTGGCAAGCTCTTCCACCACGATGCAATGGGAGAGCATTCCCGCGTTCATGCCGTCGTACTCATCCGGGAAGTCAACTCCCATCAGCCCGTTTTCCCGCATGAGTTCCAACATGTCGAAAGGGAATTCGCCGACCTTATCTCGTTCTTCCGCGCCCGGCGCCACTTTCTCTCTCGCGAGGCGTCGGACCATGTCCTGGAGCATCTGTTCTTCTTCGGTCAATCCGAATCGTTCGGTCTTCGGCATCGATGCATCCTCGGTTGAGCAGCGCTGACTACGTATAATTGTAGAAACCCTTCCCGGACTTCCTGCCCAGGTGTCCGGCTCGAACCATCTTTCTCAGCAACGCGGGAGGCCGGTATTTAGGGTCCGCGAACTCCTCGTACAAATTCTGCTGAACATTGAGCAACGTGTCCAGCCCAACCAGGTCGGCCAGAGCCAATGGGCCCATAGGATGATTCGCGCCCAATCGCATTCCCGTGTCGATTTCTTCGGGCGTAGCAAGTCCTTCCTGGAGCGCGAAGATCGCCTCGATAATCATAGGCACCAGGATGCGATTCACCACGAACCCGGGCGCTTCCTGGACTTCGATGCCGGTCTTGCCCATCTTTTCCGTGAGCTGCTTGATAACCGCGACGGTTTGGTCCGAGGTTCCGTATCCCCTAATGATCTCCACAAGCTGCATGACAGGCACGGGGTTGAAAAAGTGCATCCCGATGAAACGATCCGGTCGTTTGGTCGCGGAGGCCAGCTCCGTAATGCTGAGAGCGGAAGTATTGCTGGCGAAAAGCGTGTCCTTGCGGGCCGCTGCCTCCAGCTCGGTATAAACTCCTTTTTTCAGGTCCATCTTCTCGATCACCGCTTCGATCACCACATCAACGTCTTTAGCCGCATCCGCCAGAGACAAGAACGGGTTGATTCGCTTGCGGACCGCTTCAGCCTGGGCCGGTTCCATTTTGCCCTTTTCCGCCATGCGTTTGAGATTCTTTTCTATTGTGGACAATCCTTTGTCTACAAACTGCTGAGCCACATCCATCAAGTTGACGTCAAACCCCGCCTGCGCGGCCACCTGCGCGATACCCGAGCCCATGAGCCCGGCCCCAAGAACAGCAATCTTCTTCACTTCCAT
>VGSG01000038.1 GCA_016875095.1 Deltaproteobacteria bacterium | reverse complement strand
CCCACGCGGCTCAGATGCTCCACGGGGGTCTGACCGTATCGAGACCTGATAACTTCAACTTCCCGCTCGGTTTCGGCAACGTGGATGAAGAGCCTCATATCCTGCGCTTCGCACATCTCCCAGGCTGAGCGCAGCGTTCCAGGACTGCACAGGTACGGCGAATGACAGAACAGAGCTGGAATAACGAGCGGATCGGACGGAAAGTCTCTCAGAAAGACCTCGACTCGTTCCTTCCATGATCCGGGCTGAGGCGCATCAGGCGCAGGAGCGTCAAGTATGCCCTGGGCCACGACCGCGCGGATTCCTACTTCCACGAAAGCCCGCGCGGATTGTTCCATGAAGAAGTAACCGTCTGCGCAGCAGGTGATCCCTGAGAGGATCATTTCGACAGCGGCAAGTTTGGCCCCCAGATAAACGAATTCCGGGGCTGCAAAACGAGCCTCAGCAGGGAAAATATAATCATTCAGCCATGTGTCCAAAGGCACGTCATCCGCAAGTCCCCGGAGCATGGCCATCGCCGCGTGTGTATGGGCATTCACCAGACCCGGCATGATCAGACAGCCTGAGCAGTCAATCACGTCTCCCGACGGGACCGTGGAATCCGCCGCTCCATTGACCACAGAGAGCTTCGCTCCGGAAATCACGGTCATGGCGTGGGGTTCGGGACTGGGTCGGTGAGGGCCTTCGAGGATCAAACCATTGATAAGTGTGATATCGGACATTCGCAGACCGGCCTTCCTCACGCAAGGCTCATCTTCATCCGTCTTAGAATTTCTTCGATGATCAGGCCTATTGTCGGGCCGGCCTTTGCCGCGTTGTCGATAACCTTTTGGACGGATATGGGTTCCATCTTGTCAGGATCGTTCACGTTGGTGATTGCTGCGAGCGCGAGTGTTCTGAAGCCCACCTGGTTTGCCACGATCACTTCCGGCACGGTGCTCATCCCAACGGCATCGGCTTTCAGAAGTCGCAACATCCGGGTTTCAGCGGGCGTTTCCAGGCTCGGGCCGGGGACGGCGATGTACACACCTTGCCTCACGGCGATGTTATGCGCGGCAGCCGCTTCTGTGGCCGCGCGGATCAGCTCGGCATCGTACGGGTGACTCATGTCCGGGAAGCGTGGTCCCAGGCGCTCATCGACGACGCCCCTGAGTGGGTTGGGCATCATGAGGCTGATATGGTCCGTGGCAACCATCACGTCTCCCGGCTCGAATGTTGGATTTAATCCACCCGCTGCGCTGTTTATGATGAGGATCCGAGCGCCCAACCCTCGGAGAACCCTGACCGGCAGAGTCACCTGCTCCGGGCCGTATCCTTCGTAAAAATGGAATCGCCCCTGCATGGCGACCACCGCGAGTCCGGCGAGAGAGCCGAAAAGAAGCATGCCCTCGTGTCCTTTAGCAGTGGCCGCGGGAAAATGGGGAATTTCGTTGTAGGGAATGCGCGCCCTCACTGAGATGCGCTCCGCGACTCCGCCCAGGCCTGTCCCGAGTATGAGGGCGACATCGGGAATGACTCCAGCCACTCTTCGCAGGACCTGAACCGACTCCTGCGTCTGTGCGTACAGATTGGACATATCAAAGGCTTCCTTAAGAATGGGGCGAGTATCCTGGATCGTAAGGCCCGAAGTCAAGAATATAGGGGCTGGCGAAACCCTTTCTGATCTGCCAAAATGCGCCCGACCACTTCGGTGTCATGCATTGGCTTCTGGCAGGCGCGAAAGCCTGCAAGCGCTGGAAGCGCGTGCAGGAAGTGGCGTGTTTTCTAGGAGAGGGGTTCTTCGCGGAGAGCTTTTATGCGCCAAAAAGTTCTCCCCTGGAATGCGCTTTTCAGAAAATCCCTTATCCCAGGGAGGCGGGCATGTTTGGAGCCTCGGACGAGTTGAGACTGTTACGGGAGACTGTCAGTCGCGCGGCAAAAGAAAGGATCGCGCCCCGAGCCGCGCAGATCGATGAGGCGGGTGTTTTCGATCGAGAAGTGGAAGACCTTTGTTGGGACTTGGGGTTGCTGACGCTGACTTTGCCGCCCGAGTTCGGCGGCCTTGAGAAAGACCAGGGCACGGCCCTGTGTATCGCGGTGGAAGAAATCGCCAAGCACTGCGCCGCTTCGGCGCTGCTCTTGATTATCCAGGCGGTGGGCTCCTTCCCGATGGTTCACGGGATGAGACCGGAGCTGAGGGATCGAATTCTGAAGCGGATCGGAGACGATCGAGCCCTGGTGGGCTACCTGGTCACCGAGCCTGTCGCAGGTTCGGATGTATCGGGGATCAGGACCACCGCAATCCGGGACGGCGCGGATTACGTGATCTCGGGGACCAAGTGCTTTGCAACCAACGGGGGGGTAGCCTCACTCTATTCGGCGCTGGCCCGCACATCGAGAGAAGGGGGCCATGACGGGCTCTCATTCTTTCTCGTGGAGCGTGACCGGGTCGGCTTCTCCGTGGGCCGAACCGAGAATAAGTTGGGTCAACGGGGCTCCAACACGACGGAAGTCATCCTTGAGAACGTGAGGGTCCCGGCGGACCATCTGCTCGGCGAGGAAGGGAAAGGCTTTTTGCTGGCCATGAGGGATTTCGATATGTCGCGGCCCGCAATTGGCGCGCAGGCGTTGGGTATAGCCCAGGGCGCGTTCGACGTGATGACCCGTTACGCCATGGAGCGGCGAACCTTCGGCAAACCTATCGCGGAACACCAACTCATCCAGGCTATCCTGGCCGATAGCGCCACGCTCATAGAGGCGTCCAGAGGCTTGATCTACCGGGCGGCAGCCCTGTACGACGCGGGTGAAAGCAATACAAAACTTGCCTCCATGGCCAAATGCTTCGCCTCTGACGCAGCCATGAAGATCACCACCGATGCGGTCCAGGTGCTGGGCGGCTATGGGTACATGAAAGATTTCCCGGTGGAGCGCATGTTCCGTGACGCCAAACTTACCCAGATTTTCGAAGGAACGAATCAAATTCAGCGCCTTGTCATCGCTCGGGAGATACTCAGAGAAATGGCCTGATGAAGGCTTGATCGGGGTCCATCCCGTGTTGAAAGATCGATTCATCGCGGCGGACGCCACGCCGAGGCGGGAGGAGTTTTTGTTCATGTTTCAGCTTACTGACGAGCAGCAGATGATTCTCGATACGGTTCGCAGAATCGCGGAGCGAGAAATAGCCCCGAGAGCGGCGGAACTGGATGAGACCGCGGCTTTTCCTCATCACTCCCATAGGGTCTTCGCGGAGAACGGACTCCTCAACCCATTGCTTCCCATTCAATATGGGGGGGTGGAAACCTCGACCCTCATGTTCTCGATGATCCTCGAAGAAATCGGCCGGGTGTGCGCGTCCTCCGCGCTCCTCCTGATCGCGCAGGCGGACGGCACGCTGCCTATTCTGCACGGTGGAAGCGAAAAGCTGAAGGACAAATACCTGAACAGGCTAGCCGGAGACTCTCCATGTCTCACGGCCCTCGCGGCCACTGAGCCGTCAGCCGGCTCGGACATTCTCTCCATGAGGACCACAGCCGTGCGTTCCGGCGATCGGTATGTGATCAACGGGCAGAAGTGCTTCATAACCAATGGCTCTGTCGCGGACTTTTTCGTGCTCTACGCGTACACGGACAAGGGCCTGAAAGCCCGAGGAATCAGCGCGTTCGTGGTGGAAAAAGGCTTCCCGGGACTGGTCCACGGCAAGAACGAGAACAAGATGGGAATGCGCGGGTCGGTGAATTCAGAGCTCTATTTCGAGGATATGGAAGTACCCGCGGAAAACCTCATCGGGAACGAGGGAGAGGGTTTCCTAAACCTTATGAAAACGCTCGCGATGAGCCGGCTTTTTTGCGCGTCGCAGGCAGTGGGTATCGGTCAGGGCGCTCTGGATCATGCGGTGGCTTACGCGCGGGAACGAGTCCAGTTCGATAAGCCTATCGCGGCGCTGGCGCCGATCCAATTCATGGTTGCGGATATGGCGGCCGCGGTCGAATCTTCCCGGCTGTTGACCTACCGGGCGGCGTCCCTTTTCGATGAGGGAAAGACAAGAGAGGCTGAAACACAGGCGGCTCTGGCAAAGTTTCTCGCTTCGGATACGGCCATGAAAGTCACCACGGATGCGGTCCAGATCATGGGCGGGTATGGCTACATGAAAGATTACCCGGTGGAACGCATGATGCGGGACGCAAAACTCACACAAATATATACCGGAACCAACCAGATCATGCGCCTCGTCGCGGGCCGATCAATACTGGCAGTGGACTAGAAAAGCGCATCAGAATTTGCGGGAACCCCTTTTTCGTGTGAAAAAGCGGTTCCCGCACCCTCCGCAAAAAGCGCCGCCCTGTGGGCAAGGTGCTCCGCTTACCCTTCGCGACCTTGCCGCCTACGCGTCTTGACAAGAATCCGCCTCATTCCCCTGGATCAGGCGTTCATCTCCCACTTGCCTTCGCCAATACCGGTCACGCCCCGAGCGTACAGTGCGAAGTCGTCGGGGTTTGTGGCGGCTAAGATCGCGGTCTCGTAGGAGATCCGTTTGGCCTTGAAGAGCTGCATCAGGGCCTGATCAAAGGTCTGCATCCCGTAACTCACGTGGCCTTCTGAAATCGCGTCCCTGATTTCCCTGATGCGGTTTTGATCGGCGACGCATTCCCGAATTCGCGCGGTTGAGATGAGAACTTCCACCGCGGGGACTCGACCGGCCTCGTCGTCTCTGGGCAGGAGCCTCTGGGAGATGATCCCCTTGAGAATGCCGGAAAGCTGAAGTCGAATGGCGTCCTGGTGCTCCATGGGAAATACGGAAACAATACGCGTGACCGTCTCAGTCGCGTCGAGTGTGTGCAAGGTGCTGAAGACGAGGTGACCGGTTTCCGCCGCGAGCATCGCGATCTCGATGGTCTCCAGATCCCGCATTTCTCCCACGAGGATCACGTCAGGATCCTCACGCAGAGCGGCCCTGAGCGCGCTGGCAAAGGAGAGCGTATCCTGGCCTACTTCCCGCTGGTTAATGATGCTCTTGCGGTCGCGATGCAGGAATTCTATAGGGTCTTCGATGGTGACGATATGGCAGTTACGGTACCCGTTGATGTGGTTGATCATGGCCGCCAACGTAGTTGATTTCCCCGACCCGGTGGTTCCGGTTACCAGGACAAGGCCTCGATTCTCCATAGCTATCTTCTCAACCACCGTGGGGAGGCTGAGGTCTTTGATCAAGGGGGGGTCGGTGGGGATGGAGCGAAAGACCATTGCAATGGTGCCGCGCTGGAAAAAGACGTTTACGCGGAACCGAGCCAATCCCGAGACCCCATAGCCCATATCAAGCTCTTTGGTCTTGGTGAATACCTCCCTCTGGCGCTCGTTCATAATCGAGAGCGCGACACGCTTGAGCTCATCCGGGCTGAGGCGCTCTTCTCCCTTGAGAGGGCTGAGAACGCCGTTCACCCGCACCACCGGGGGCAAGGGTATCTTGAGATGGACGTCGGAAGCGCCCATATCCACTGCTTTCCTCAAGACAGCATCAAGGTCCATACCTACTCTCCTGCGCCGCTTGTCTCCCGGGCGCCGGATGCCTCCACGCCAGGCTGGGCTGAAAGCCCCGTCTTGGCGAGGATTGCCGCGCGAAGGTTCTGCATGATCTCAGGGTTTTCCTTGAGAAAGGTCTTGGCGTTCTCTCTGCCCTGGCCGATGCGGTCGTCGCCGTATGAGAACCAAGCCCCGGATTTATCTATCAAACCGTGATCCACTCCCATGTCCAGCAGCTCGCCCGCCGAAGAGATCCCTTCACTGTACATGATGTCGAACTCCACTTGCCGGAACGGCGGAGCGAGCTTGTTCTTCACGACTTTAATCCGTGTTCGTGAGCCGACGACGTTTTCTCCTTCCTTGATCTGAGAAACACGGCGGATCTCCAATCTGAGCGAGGCGTAGAATTTCAGAGCGTTTCCGCCCGTGGTTGTCTCGGGGTTCCCGAACATGATCCCGATTTTCTGCCGAATCTGGTTGGTGAATATGACGGCGGCGTTAGATCGGGCGATGGCGGCGGTGAGTTTCCGGAGCGCCTGGGACATGAGTCTGGCTTGGAGACCCATGTGCGCGTCGCCCATCTCGCCTTCAATCTCCGCACGCGGAACCAGCGCAGCCACAGAATCGATCACCACCACGTCCATGGCGCCGGAGCGAACAAGGATCTCGGTGATCTCCAGAGCTTGCTCGCCGGAATCAGGCTGGGAGACCAGCAATTCGTCCGTATTTACGCCCAGCAATCTTGCGTAATGCACGTCCAGAGCATGTTCCGCGTCCACGAATCCCGCAAACCCGCCACGTTTTTGGGCTTCCGAGATAATGTGCAGGCAGAGAGTCGTTTTTCCGGAAGATTCGGGGCCGAATATCTCCACGATTCGCCCCTGTGGGATGCCCCCGACTCCGCTGGCGATGTCGAGACCCAAAGAGCCGGAAGGGATTGTCCTCACGTTCCGGACAGCCTCGTCGCCGCCCAGCCTCATGATGGACCCTCTCCCGAACTGGCGTTCGATTTGACTGATCGCCATATCTATAGCCTTTTCCTTTTCTGTTCCCGCCGGAGTATCGGCCTTTCCCTTGGTTGTTCTTGCCATTGGAATTCCCCTCTCTGAACTGAGTCTCGAAGCCACTCACGCGGACTTCGCGAAAAGCAATCACGATGAAAAGGCCCACACCCGTCCCCGGGCGCGTCTGGGTCCTCGCGACCGATGATCCATGTGACCAATTATATCACGGATTTCTCCCCTCATCGGTGGCGCCATGCCGTCGGGAAACGACCGCTGGTTCCTTGCGGGCCGCCTTGCCAAGCGTAACGTCTCGCTCTGTCATATGCAGAGTGAGCATCAAAATCAAGACAGTACAACCAAGACCTGCGCGGCGCACAAGAAATCGCCGACTTATCTCGTGGTTCGGTCCTTCAGCAGACAGCCAACCCTAGTCGGCCTTCCCAAGGCTCGACCCGTCTCCTCGCTTGAGCATCCGGTCTCACTCCTGTACTATTCGAGTAAACCGCTGGAAAGGGTCGAAATCTCTGCTATCGGCCCCGGTCGGACGACGAGGCGAAGATGCACATCATTTCCGCCAGCAGGCGCACCGACATCCCCGCGTTACACGCGGCATGGTTCATGAATCGCATCCGAGCGGGACGCGTGCGCGTAATTTCTCCTTTCGGCCCGAGAGTTTTCGAGATTTCTCTCTTGACAGAGGACGTGCTCGGGATTGTCTTTTGGACCAAGAACGCGGCGCCGTTGCTCAAGTATCTGGACGAGCTCAGAAACCGGGGCTACTGCTTCTCTTTTCTGTACACGGTGAACAATTATCCGGCTTTCCTGGAACCTGGGACGCCGAAACTGGGTCACACCATGAAGATAGTGGAGACTCTTGCGAAGAAACTCGGTCCCCGCGGGCTGCGATGGCGTTATGACACAATCGTTATGACCGAGAAACTGGATCGCAGTTGGCACACGAGCAATTTTCGCAATCTGTGCGCGTCGCTTGCGGGGTTTACCTCGGAGTGCATTTTCAGCTTCTGCGATTACTATCGCAAGACGAAAAGAAATATGAGTCTTCGAGTTCCCGACCATATCAAGCCGTCCGAGGCGGAATGCCGAGATATGGCTGAGGAGCTCGCGCACATAGCCCGCGATCGGAAGATCTCGCTCTTATCGTGCGCTCATGATTTCCTTGTCTCCGAGCGCATCGGCAAAGCGCGGTGCATAGACGCGGAGGCGATGGCGCACGTGGTTGATTCCACCCGTCGGCAAGAGGCGCTCAGGCGCCTGAAGACCGCGCCGAGTCGAAACGGCTGCGGGTGCGCAGCATCGAAGGATATTGGAGCTTACGACACATGCGCTCAGGGATGCGTGTACTGCTATGCAAACTCGAACCCGGACCGCGCACGACGGAATCTGGCGTTGGTGCGAGCTGACTCCGAGTGCCTCGATCCTCGGTGGGATTTCATGAACAGGTGACCGACACGCGTCCGCTTGCGGGAAAGGGCTGGGAAATCAATACACCCTGGGAAAACGGCCCAAAGCCTGTTATAAGAAGAAGCGCAACAGCCGGGAATTCATTGTTTCCGGCCCGTTCCGATTACTATTCGTAGGGTGGAAGGGCACGCACGTCTGTTGACGAGCAGAGACGTTTATGACTGAGCCGTATCCGGCATTACCGGCAGATCTCTTTGACGAGCCGTCCGACACGGAACTCCATAACTCCGGGTTCGACGCGCCGGTGGAAGAGCTGAGCGGCATACTGGCCGCGGAATATACGAAGGTCTCGTCTCGAGATCGAGCGTTCAGGTACGGCATCGTTGCGTCGTTCGTACTCCACGCCACCATACTGGTAGCCATCCCTCAGATGGCGCAGCTCGCTCCTTCCCAATCGCTGCTCAGGCCGGGAGAAACGGTGACTCCCATCCGGTTGGTGGAATGGGCGGGAGAGCCAAAGGAAACGGAACCGCCCAAGGAGGCGTCCGCAATCTCGGACAGGGATCATGCGGCCGAGAAGGAAAGGCTTCCTCGGACCGTGCCCGGGACTCCGATGGCAGGGCCGATGGGTCCCCGGATGGCCGCCCTCATCCCGCCCACCGCTCCGGAATTCCAGGAAGACGCCGATCGGGAGAAGCCCGAAGAAGAAAAGCAAGAACCCGAAGAGAAGAAACCGTCCCGTCGGCCGGCTCCGGAAGTAAAGAAGCCGTCCCAGTCCAAACCCCAAAACGGGCTACCTCGGCGTAATGTGGACGTCAATCCTAATTCCCAAGAGATTGCCCGCGTGCTCGCGGGGCGAGCGGGATCACCGGACTTCTTTCCGGGGGGCGACCCTGATGAAGTCGTCGTCGACATTAATACGAGAGAGAATACCTTCGCTTCATATCTGCTTTATCTGAAGCACAAGATTCAGGGGGTATGGACGTATCCGCGAGCGGCCGCGGAGGCGGGCATAGGGGGCAAGCTCCTGGTCGAGTTCCTCATATCTCGCGAGGGACAATTGGTTTCAGTCAATCTCCTGGATTCTTCGGGTCACGCCGTGTTGGACCAGTCCGCGCTTAACGCGATCAAGAGCGCTGCGCCTTATTATCCGCTCCCGGAACGAGTCAAAGCCAAGCGACTTCGCGTGCGCGCCAATTTCATCTATGTGAATGAATCCTTCTTCAGACGAATCATGTAAATCGTTCCATATCTATTCCTCCGACTGACTTTTCAGGAGACCTTCATAATCCGCGGAATTGAGGAGTTGTTTGAGTTCCTCGGCGCCGGGGATGGTCACCAGCAACAGCCAGCCCTCGCCATATGGAGCATCAGAGACAAGAGCCGGCGATTCAATGAGCGCCACGTTGGACTCGATCACCACTCCGGAAATGGGCGCGATGAGGTCGGTGACGGCTTTACTGGTTTCAACAGCGCCAAATTGCCGGTTTTTTACGATCTTCTCATCCGCGGAGGGGAGTTCCACATAGTCTACGGCGCCGAACTCTTCGCGTGCATAATCGGTGATGCCTATGGCGGCCCTACTGTCCTCCACCTTTACCCAGAGATGATGTTCGGAATAGAGGCGATCCCGGGGGAATTCCATGACTGACCTCCCGGCAAAATCTTCCCGGCCTCAAAGGCGAATGGAGTGATTTTGCGGCGCTTCCGGTTTACACCGCTGGTCGAAAGCTTCGCAGGGATCGGGGCCCACTATTGCCCGTCTCCTCATTGTTGTCAACCGCATTGAACGTAACGCCGGGTCCCAGGCAGCTCATTGTTAGGGTTGCATGAGCGCGCTCGGTCGGCTATCATAAAGGTGTATTTTGGGGATGAGGCCGAGCCGGCGCAAACGGCAAGGCTTGTTTTCTTTTGTAGGTCTGAGGGATCGGATTCTGTCGCCGGGGAGGACCAGATGCAAGGGTATTGGGTTGGAGTTGTGGGACTAGTTGGCATTCTTGCGGTGTATCAACCATGTGCAGCGTCCGAAATGGCCGGCACCCTAATCAGGGTCGGCCCTGAAAGCGTTGTGGTTCGAGCGAGCGACCACACGCAGATGGTCTTTCAGGTAGACAAACAGGACAGGTTGATAGCCGCCCCTTTTCTTGGCAAGAACGTGATCATCAAATTTCGCTTGGACCAGGGACAGCACAAAGCGCTCAATTTCCTGCCGTGCGTTCGGACTCCCGCGAATTGACCGTGGTAGTTCTATGACCTGTTACTCCCCCTTGGACGGGGTTCCCTTTCCAAAAAAAAGACGTAAAGCTACGGGGAACTACCCGCTTACCGGCGGGCGCGATGAAGAGATCCGTTCCTGAAGCGAGTGGTCCGGCTCAGCGAGTGCGATGGGCGGCAGGAGGAATCGTGGACTGGGATGTGGGCGCCGGATTGATGAATCCGTCGGTGAGCCGAATCGGGACGATAACGATCAAGTATGGAATATAAAGAAGACTGGCCGCCAGCGAATTCTCCTCGGTGACCACGTTCATCCAGTAGGAGGAACTCCGGGCATCGGGAGAACCTGCGGAACCCACGGCCGGGATCAAGAGCAGAATCGCACAAAGCGCAATGGTAATTATCCTGACTGCCATAGGTTTCCCTCTTACGGACTTTGCTCCAAATTGCCATAACTCGCACGCATTGTCAAGCCAGAACCGGACTCGCTCGCGACACATTACCCGCCTGTCCTAAGGACCACAGGTCTCACTCGCTTGTCGGCGCCTCGGCATACACTGATTGCCTAAGTTCTTGTCCGATTAGCGGTAGGGGCGCGAAACAAGAGCTGCTTCGTCCATTGAAAGTGGATCATGTTCAGGCAAAAGCGGCCGGTGGGTCGAATTGAGCAGCGCGAAACCTGACACTGAAGACACGCGCCGCCGTTGACCATCTCATCACTAGGGCGAGGAGTCCCAGGGGATTGAGTTGAGGCGCCCGTCCAGTTTCTTCAGGTAGGCCTTTGTCTTCCACATGGATCCGTGCTTCACTTGCGCTTCCTGGCCCATCCAGAGTTCGCCGATGACTGCGAAGGGAGTCCGGCCGAATCGCTCTTGATGAGCCTCTCTCAAGAGAAGGTGCGCGTCCGTATAGATATAGTGGGGGTCTTTTTCGAGCAGGAATGCCCTGAACACCTCATCGCGAGAAATGGAGGGAAACGCGGCCCGAAAGGCTCTTAGAGTCTGAGAGTCCTTGTCGACGGCTACCCCGTCTTCGTCATAGTGAAGCAGATCGCCGTCCAGAGGGATGCGGATACCCGAGAGATCCCGTATTCGGATCTGTTCCATCATGTTCCTACTGGAAAAAGGGCCGTAATGGTAGTCCATGCCCACAAAGAAGAGCCATGAAAGATCCCCGGGGGTGGCGTACCTTGCCGCGTACTGCACAAACATGGGTTTGAGCGCGGCAACACCTACGTCAACGCCGCCCTGGCAGGTGTACATGTAATCCACAAGCTCCTGGTCAATGAAACGCTCGTCGCGCTCCTTCATGACGTGTCGGGCCCTATTGAAATTGAGCTGCATAGAGCCTTTGGTTCGGACCACCTGAGTGAGCCGATCAATATTCCGATTAACGATCTTGCGCGCAAAGAGGGGGAGATTCTGCGCGTCCCGCCTCAGTTGGCCGGCTATTGAGCGAGCAACGACTTCCACGTCTCCTTCCGTGCGACAAGAGACGAGGCGCGAATAGTACCGGTTCTTGTACTCCGCGTACAGACCCGCCAGGGGTTGTGTCTGAAGGATGGCGCCCGCATTCTGTTGCAACTGATCTTCAGCCCGTCGCAAAAGATCCGCGATGGTCTCCCGACCCGAAGGGTCCACCGCGAGGGGATCCGCGCGGAACCCGGATTCAACGGAAATGATGCATGCCACGAGCCCGGTGATCTCCTTGGACAACGGCAACCCATTGCGCTCCACCGCATTCAGGATCGCGTCAATCCAATTTTTCTTTTCGGAAAGAGGACAATTGAGGGGTGGCGAAGACATGAAGCCGGACAGCCATTGCGCGGCGCTTTCACGGTCCAAGAGTTGAACCGCGGCGGCCATGAGCTTCATTTCTTCCGATGCGGCGGATCCCAGTTCCTGGATCTGGGCCGCCCGCCACTGGAGCAACGGATTGGTTTCTGCTTGTTCTGCCTTCTCGCCAAGGGTTGAAAGGGTCTCAGTTCCCGAGGGCAGGGACTGGGATGACCCCGGCCGTTGCTCCACGGGACCGGGTTGCGCGTGGCTCGAGTCCTCGTCCGAGCGAATAGATATTTCGGAGCCCCAAAGGGGGCAGCTCGTGAAGAAAACGGCTCCAAGCAGGCAGGCTACGCAGATCAGGGCTCGCGCGCGCGAGCCCCGGGTCTTAGACGCAGAGCTATAAATCCTTCGATCCGGCATGCAGGCAGATTCTTAACTCCACCCCCTGCGCGTGTCAATGGGCAGGCGGCTCCTAGCAGTCAGAGGCGAGGCAGATAGACCTGACTTGTACCCTGCGGTCGCCCGAAGCATCTTTAGGGGCGGGCTTCATGCCTGCCTAGATGGGTAGATGCACGACAGCAGGGCGGTTACCCGGACCCTTTCTCAGGATTTTTGGCGCGCAGAAGGTGGCGCTAGAACAGGTGGCCCAAACGTGATACGTCCCGGCGCCGAAGGCGCAGGAGGCTCATTTTGTTGGTTGGACGTCGATCAAGATAGGGAAATCAGATATATGGGACCGAATAAACCTCCTGTCGCTTCGCGACGCCGACGCATAGCGTCGGCGCCACCCCATTCAGGTCATCACCTGCATAAAGGGTTAATCACTCGGCCTTTTAGAACGGGGTCTCGCAGGTGAAATCCGGTGTACGCAACAACGCCCGGGACCTGTAACCCTGTCCCAGGCGTGTATTGAAGAACCGATCACTGTAACCAGGCCGCTGATCGCTCGGTTCCCGGGGTCATCCATTAAGCCGGCAAGAGGCCTTCTACCGCGTGAGGTGGCAGCGCACGTCTGAGCTTGCCCAGAGCGCGCTTTTCCAGTTGTCTCACTCGTTCCCTGCTTGTCCCAAAATGGCTACCGAGCTTTTGCAGTGTCCAGGGCGATTCTTCCATGAATCGCTTCGTGATGATGAAGCGCTCTCTCGGATCGAGCTTGGCCAAGGCCTTCTTCGTGACGTGGGAGAGTTCGGTTTCGGTCTCCCGCTGTATTAGTTGGGTTTCTTGATCGATGGCGGGGTCTTCCAGCAAATCCATACCAGTGATGTCCTTGTCGTCGCCGATCATGTCGTTTAGCGACCATTCTCTGGCCTTGACACGAGCTTCGACCTCGATGACGTCGTCTTCCTTGACCTTAAGTTCCTCCGCCAGGTGTTTGATTCGTTCGTTCCGGGATTCTTCATCCAGGTGCTCCCCAATGTCACCGACGCGGAAGAAGAGCTTTCTCTGGGCTTGAGTTGTGCCCAATTTCACCAGGTTCCAAGAGCGCAGGATAAAATTCTTGATGTAGGCCTTGATCCACCACACCGCAAAGGATACCAAGCGATATCCCTTGTACGGATCGAAGCGCTTAACAGCCTTCATCAATCCAATGGTTCCTTCCTGGATCAGGTCCTGCACCGGCATCGCGTAATGCCGATACTGAAATGCAATTTTCACCACGAACGGAAGGTGGGAGACGACCAGCTCGTGCGCGGCCTCTTTGTCGCCCGTCTCTCGGTAGCGGACGGCCAGCTCGTATTCCCGTTCCGCGGTGAGCGGCTTAATTGAGCGAACCTGACCGAGCAAGTGATCCAGAGAACTCGATACGACCGGGTAATTCATCTACACACTCCCTCGACGATGGTTTTCCGCAGGCGAAGATCCGATTTCCTCTTCACATTACCCCCTGCCCAACATCGAAAACGCAGGTATTGGTTTTAGCATTGTTATGCGCTCGTGACAACAATGCGCAGACCGTCATCAGGTCTTACCATCATATTTGATGCTCGGGGTCCCGAAAAGTTTCGCGAATATCATATTGTTCCCTCGCATGCGAAGCTGCCCCCGCCGCCTGACCGTGGGTCTGGATTTCGGAACATATTCACGCTATAAGTAATCTTGCTCAGGAGGATTGCATGGAGAGGAATTATTACGGACACTTGATCGATGCGGTCGAAGAGAGAATCCTGGAGCGCAGGGCAATACTCCGTTGGGAGGCTGAATCCCTGCTTGATACGCCGCCCGAACACCTGATGCGTTTGCTCGCGGCCGCGGACAGGATCAGGATCAATTTCAAGGGCAACGCGTTTGATTCGTGTTCACTCATCAATGCCCGTTCCGGAGGATGTGGAGAAGACTGCGCCTTCTGTGCCCAATCCAGCCGCTACAAAGGAGAAGCTTCCGCCTATCCGCTGGTCTCTTCAGACAGCATCGTCACCGCAGCACGGGAAGCCGGGGAAGCAGGCGCGGCACGGTTCTGCACGGTGACCAGCGGCGGCGCGCTCTCGAACCGTGAATTCGACGCGCTCATCCAGGCGCTCGAATCGGTCCATTCGGAAGTGGACATTGCTTTGGACGCGTCACTAGGGTTTCTGAACGAGGAGCGTGCGGCTCAGCTCAGTGCGGCAGGAGTTACCCGATACAATCACAACCTGGAAACATCACGAGAGTACTATCCCCAGATCTGCACCACTCACTCATACGAGCAACGAGTAGAGACGGTCCGCACGGTCCTGGCTGCGGGCATGTCCGTGTGTTGCGGCGGAATCATCGGCCTGGGAGAAAGCCCTCAACAGCGCCTTGACCTCGCCTTCACCCTGGCAAAGCTGGGCGTGGACTGCGTACCCATCAACATCCTGAATCCTCGCCCAGGCACTCCTCTGGAACACGCCGCGCCGCCTGAGCCGCTGGAAATCCTCAAGACCGTTGCGCTCTTCAGACTCATTTTGCCCCAAGCCACCATCAAGATCGCAGGGGGCCGAGAAGCCAACCTGGGGGACTTCCAAGCCATGGCCCTCAGGAGCGGCGCGAACGGCATGATCATCGGCGGTTATCTGACCACCGCGGGACGGCCCGTTGAAAAAGACTGGGAAATGGTAAGACAGGCCGGCTTCGTGGCACAAGCGTGAAGCGTGGGCGCTCACCCGTGATTTCGTGGAATTGGTCAGGTCACTTGGGAAGTTTGCTGGTAAATTCGACCACTTTGCGGCTCGCGGGGCGGGAGACTTCACCGGTGTGAAGAGCCATTTCGTCCTTGAATGCGTTCAGGAACCGGTGCCAGGTGAGCATCAGGTATTCGTTATAGCAATCGTCATCGTGCGCGGGCCGAGCCCATTTCACGGTAAGGTGGGATTCGTCGAAGGTCTCTTCGGAGTGGATCCTGGGGCTGCCCACATGGATAGGCCGCGGATTTGACCATTTCTTGATGGTTTCCCCCCTGTAGAGCACTTCCACGCTGTCGAAGGCCAGATCCTTCACCCCGGACTCAAGCAGTTCCAGGAGTTCGCTGAGTGACCCGGCTCGTTTCAGGCGCTGCTTCATGAACCCCAAGAATCCACCGAGGAACTTGAAGTGCCGCCTGTTTCTGATCGTGTCCACCAGATTCTCTATCCGGTAAAGACGAAGAGACGCGAGCGCTCCCCCGAACAGGATAAGGACCGTCAAGCCGGCTACGATCGTCAGAGAGGGCGCTTTGATCTGCAGGACGATGAAGAGAGTCAACGCGCACAGGGCCGCGCTGAAGAAATAGAACACACCCACGGTGAGCCTTGGATTCTTGATCCTGCCAATCAGCCGATGATGGAGATGGTTTCCGTCTCCGAGAAATATGGCCTGACCCCTGATCCACCTCCGCGTGATCGACAGGCCCACTTCAAAGACAGGGATGCCAAAAGGGAGGAACGGCGCCACGAGCACGAGAATGGTCCCCAGTCGCTGTCCGGGAGAGACCGCGGCTGAACTGGTGGCCAGCGTAGCCAAAACAAAGCCCGTCATCATGCTCCCACCGTCTCCCATAAAAATAGACGCAGGAGGAAAATTGAAAACGAGAAAACCCAGCAGGGCTCCCGATATCGTGAACGCAACGGTCGCGGTGAACGCGTCACCCTTTACCACTGCGATAACACCACTGGTCAAAGCGGCAAAGAAACAGATCCCGCCTGCCAGCCCATCCAGCCCGTCAATCAAATTAATGGCGTTGGTGAGCAAGATCACAGCCATTATCAGGAGAGGCGGCCCAAACCAACCAAAGTCCACCGGGCCGGCAAACGGCACCGTGGCCACCGCGACCGTATGCCCTCCCAAGACAAGGATAAGAGCGGCCAGAAACTGTCCGATGAGCTTCTTGGGCCATCCGATCTGCTCTCGGTCGTCCAATGTCCCAAGGATCAGTATCCAGGTGGCCCCCACAAAGAGTGTTACCATTTTAGCAACGGAGGGCTGTTCAAAAACGAGAGCGCCTGACAAGCGAAGTATGAGAAAACAGAGGAAAACGATCGCAAACGGCGCATATATGGCCACGCCACCAAGCAGAGGCGTCGGTCGGGGATGGCTTCTTCGACCTCCGGGCGCGGACATAAACCCGTAGCGCGCCGCGACCGCCATCATGTGAGGGATCGCCCCATAGGCCACCATAAACCCAAAAGGTATCAACAGCCATGTGAGCCACAGCGGGTCTGCCATAGCCTTATCCCCTAGAACCTGGGCGAATCGATGAAGATGCGCGATGCACGCCTTGTCCCACGGCCCGGCATCAATTCAGATAAGAATGCTGTCGCCTAGTATACGCTCAATTGGGGAGCCGTGCAACCGTGGTCTTCCCCGGGAGTGAGCCTTCAGTCACCCGGGGCGAGAGAATCGCTCCGCCGGTTACCCCCTGATTTTCCCTGGGTGAATTGAAGACGTATTGAGCGGCGTGCGCATATTCCAAGGCACAGAGTATCAGTGGACCTCAGAGGGTTGAAAGCCGCATTTCGCGAGAATGGCATTCCACGTGGCGACGAAATTGCCCGGTTGGATGGGTTCCGGCAAGTATCGTCGCGGGCCGGTTCTTGTAGCCTCAACGGTGCGAACATTACCAAGGTGGTCCTCCCCACGCCGAGGTCCGGGGCCCATGCGCCGAGGCGACGGCAAGCGAGGCGTAACCTGGGCGACCACGGCTTGGGACGCCTGTTTCCGAGGGACGGGGCCAATTTCGTCGACACGGGCCATCCGAATGCCTAAACGCGTCAAATCGATTCCCAGCCGGATGAGATATCCGGTTCCCGGACGGCTTTTGCGGGCCAGTTCCACAACGAGCGCGCCGTCGTCTAAGGAAGCCTGCTTCACGAAAAGATCCCCGGATTCGGAAGAGGATGGGAAATCGGCCGTAATGGGAGGGGTTTCTGTGGCCGCAGGTCGAGATTCCTTGGCCGCCGACACGGTCCAAGGTCTGGGCGGACGCATCGCCCTCGCTCTGGCAAGAGGACGTTCCGCAGCATGTTTGACTCGCCCATGCTGTTCTTCGGTCGGCGCGTGAGCGGATTTCTTGTATTCACCGAAAAAGACGACCAGGAGATTATCCATTCGCCGTATCTTGTATTGAGGCGCCTCATGCTCGCCAAAATCCACGACGATCTGCGAGCCTTTCGGAGTGGCGTCAACCTGGATTTCACGAACCGGCCTGTTCGGGAAGCGCTGTGTCTGAGGGCATGAATCAGCTCGCACGGAATTCACATCGATTACCAGCCGAGAAGACGAAGGGAGGGCCTGGCTCTTGTGCGCGCCCACATCGCCCTCGAATTGAATGATGATTCGCTGAGCGTCATCGCTGAGCTTCACGTCGGTAACCGTTCCTCCTCCATGCGCGGAAGTCACTCCCAGGAGCGCGCCCAAAAGCAATCCGCAAGTCACCAGAGCCCAACTGCGAGGCGTGTGGCTCCATCCCGCGCGCTCGTGTGGCTCGCCAATGAACGGCAAGTACTGGTAGGTCTTCACGTCTCCTCCGAAACGCCGCCGAGCCAAGGGAGGCGGTTGCGATGCGTTTCAAGATTCACAAAAGGGCATGAATTCACGGGCATCATACCACAGCCAGCAGTATGTAGTCAAGAAAATTGGTATGTATCGCCATGTTAAGTTGATTAACTGAAGTTGTATGTGAAGTGAGGACCGGGCAGGCGTTCTAAATCTCCATGCGATCTCGCTCAACGATAGCGTTCTTGAGGTCAAGGAGCTTGTGGCGATAATCCAGATGGATCCGTCGCGCTTCTAAGATATCACAGGGAGAGAACCGAATCAGATCCCCCGGTCGAGCCTGGGCCACCAGGTCCAGATCGGGGCTGATCACGGTGGCGATTTTCGCGTACCCGCCTGCTGTCTGTTCCACGAGTATAATGATGGGCAATCCATCCGCGGGAACTTGAACAATGCCGGGGACGCTCGGCTCGGAGATAATGCTCTTAGCCGCGTCGGAGGCAAAAGGAATCACGGGCCCTTCCAGACGATAACCCATGCGATCGGCCTTTGAAGTCACCGTATATTGGGATTGAAAGAAGAGTTCCATCGAGTCTCGGAAAGTCTCGATTTGAGGACCGGCCACGGATTTCAGCGTAATTGAGTTCGAGTGCTGCGGCCTAAACTGCTCAGGGATAGAGGTGAGCCGGAAAATGGAAGTTGCGGAGTCGGTGGAGATCACATCAGCCTTCCGCAAGGGTCGGCCGTCAAACCCGCCTATGCCAGCAAGCACGCACGTGGATCGACTTCCCATCACGCCCGGCGCCAGTATGCCTCCGGACACGGCAAGATAAGCCCTCACACCTTTTGCGGCAGGTTTGAAGCCGATAAGGTCCCCTTTGCGGAACCGAAAGGATTCCCAGAGAGGTTGAGGCTTGCCATTGAGCGCCACCGGCATGTCCGCGCCCGTGACAGCGGCCAGACCATCCGCCAGGGCCTCGAGCCGAGGACCGGTGAAGGTTATTTCCAGCGCGGCTGAGGTCTCCGGGTTGCCTACCAACAGGTTCGCGGCCACGAACGCGAATTTGTCCAGAGCCCCGGAAACCGGCACGCCGAATCGCTGGAAACCGTACCTTCCCGCATCTTGAACGGTCGTGAATGCGCCCGGTTCACGGACAAAGAAGGTCTCCATCAGGCGCTCCCGGAGGCGATTTGATTATATTCTTCCGCTGAAATGGGCACGAAGCGGATCAGGTCGCCCGCGGAATAGAGAAAAGGCTCTCGCGCGAGAGGCTGAAAGAGTTTCAAAGGGGTTCGGCCGATGAGACGCCATCCACCGGGACTCTCGATCGCATATATGCCTGTCTGCTTCTCAGCAATTCCCACGGACCCCGCAGGGACAAAAGCCCGGGGAGTGGGGAGCCGCGGAGAGTGCAAAATTTCCGGCAATCCTCCTAGAAACGAGAACCCGGGAGTGAAGGCAATCATGTAGATCTGATACGCATTTCCTGAATGTATCGTGATGACCTCATCGATGCTCAGGCCATGTGTTTGAGCCACGAACTCGATGTCCGGTCCGAATTTTCCTCCATACGCGACCGGGATTTCAATCGTGCGAGGCGGCGGGATTTCAATGTCCTCGAGACCGACCTCCACGCGTGCGACACTTTGCTTGAGCTCCTCCACATCGGTCTCAAGCGGTTCGTAGAGAATCAGGAACGACCGGTACGCGGGAATTATCTCCACGATACCCTTGACCCGAGCCCGATCCAGCGCCACAGCCATGGATCTCACCTTCAGGTTTATCTCCGGGGAGATCGCGTCGCCGTATTCAACAAGCAGACCGCGATCGCCCATCACTCGGAAGATGGGTTCAGGATACAGTTTTGGCATGGCGTCTGTCTTCGGAAAGGCTTTTGTAGTCTTGCCAAGAGCAATGGTGATCATTGCGGCAGGTCGGGGGAATTCGGGACTAATCGGACTCCTCGTCGTACTCCTCATCTTCGGCCGAGGGCGGCTTGCCTGCCTGGGCCCCGCCGAGCTTGATCCCCAGGGCCAGCGCTCGCCGGTTGATGTCTGCGGTCCCGGGCGGGACGTGGCTTAAGAGCGCCTTTTCCAGCGCGCGCTTGCTCACCAGGCCGGTCATCGCCGAAATGGCCCCAAGCGCCACAATGTTGGCGACCATTCTCTTGCCCAGCTTTTCATGGGCAACCGTGGTGAAGGCAAGCGATACCGCGCGACTGCTCGGCGGATGGTTCACCAGGTCCTTGTCCACCACAATCCAAGCTCCGGGCTTCAGGTCCCAGCAGTATGAATCGGAAGCTTCCTGATTCATGGCGAGGAAGAGGTCCACGTTGGCGCAGAGGGGGTAATCAATGGGCTCGTCGCTGAGGATAATTTCCGCTTTGCTCGCCCCGCCGCGGGCCTCGGGACCGTATGATTGCACCATGGCCACCTCTCTCCCATCATAGACCCCCGCGGCCTCCGCCAGAATCAAACCCGCAAGAATGAGCCCCTGACCCCCTGAGCCGGCGAGTCTGAGCTCAACCCGAGGATGAGGCAGTCGCGGCCGCGACGCCCTGGTCATATTTTACCCTCACTCCGGAGTTTCGCGGCTGTTTTGCAGACTTCGCGGTACGAGTCCAAATATCCGGGCAGGTCCCTGTCTACCAGCACTCCCAGGGGAAAGGAGCCCCGACGCTCAATCTCGCTCATCTTTTGCCATCGTTCCACCGGAATTCCTTGTTCCTTGAGCTGCTTCATCATGACCACGTGGGAAGCCATGAGGTTCTGGCGGCCAAAATTGGTATAACAAGGTGACATCACCTCAACGACGCTGAAGCCCTTCTTCTGAAGCGCCTGAAGAAGCAGGCGCTCAAGCCGGTCCACGTGGTACACTGTGGAACGAGCGACAAGAGCCGCTCCTGCGGTGGCGCAGACCGCGGCAATGTCAAATTCCGGTTCTATATGACCGTAGAGCGCGGTGGTAGTCTTGGCGCCCATGGGCGTGGTCGGGCTGAATTGCCCGCCGGTCATCCCGAATGTCCGGTTGTTGACAACAACCGCCACAAGATCCAGGTTTCTTCGGGCCGCGTGGATGAGGTGGTTTCCCCCGATCGCCATTGCGTCACCATCGCCCATCACTACAACCACGGTCAGCTCGGGCTTGGAAAGTTTTATTCCGGTGGCAAAAGTAAGGGCTCGACCGTGAGTCGTATGAATGCTCCCAACATCAACGTACACCGGCAGTCGGCCCGCGCACCCGATGCCCGAGACCAGGGCCACTTGATCCTTGGTAAGGCCGCTTGCGGCCAGCGCCCTGACCAGAGCGCCCAGCAATATCCCGAGCCCGCAGCCGGGACACCAGACATGCGGGAATTTCTTGTCGTGCCGGAGCCACTCGTAAACGACCGTTTGGGTTGAAGGGACCGTCACTTTATTACCCTCAGCCTGGTAAGGATTTCTTCAGGGGTTATCATGGTTCCATCGAGTTTGTTCAGCCCGATCACCGCGGTTCGCCCATCATTGACCCGAAGGACTTCTCTGCGAAGCTGTCCCAGGTTGAGTTCCGGCACAAGGACCGCGATCTTACCGTTGAGCGCTTCAGAAACGGGCCTCCTTGGGAAAGGCCACAGAGACAGGAGTTGCAGCAAGCCAACCTTCAACCCTCGCTCTCGACCCAGACGAACGGCCGCGCGAGCCGAGCGCGCGGAGCACCCGTACGCAATGATGAGAAGCTCGCAATCGTCGAGATAGTAATCTTTAACATTTTCAAGGTAGTGGAACTGGCGACTGATCTTGGCGAAAAGACGCGTGTAGAACTGTTGGACCTCGTCGAGCCTGCGCGTGGGGAAGCCTCGCTCGTCGTGGGTTAAGCCAGTCACATGGTATCTGTACCCTTCGCCGAGATCCGCAAGCCGCGGGATCAGACTCCCGTCGGTTTTGTACGGCACATACCAATCGGGCGGAACCGTAGGTCGGCGCCGGTCGATTACCTCCACGTCCTCGGGGTGAGGCAGGACAACCTTCTCACGGGTATGAGCCACCATTTCGTCAGACAGGAGCACGACAGGAGTGCGAAATCGTTCCGCATGGTTGAACGCGACCACGGTCAGCTCATAGCATTCAGCCACAGTGGAAGGGCACAGCGCTATACAAGGATGGTCCCCGTGAGTGCCCCATCGCGCCTGCTGCACATCCCCTTGAGCTACATTGGTGGGCATGCCGGTGGAGGGCCCGGCCCTCATCACGTTTACCACCACCACCGGTGTCTCGGCCATGCACGCGTAACCAAAATTCTCCTGCATGAGCGAGAAACCGGGACCACTGGTAGCTGTCATGGCTTTGCGACCCGCGAGGCCGGCCCCTATGCACGCGCCCAGCGAAGCGATCTCATCCTCCATCTGAATGAACACGTCCCCTCTCACCGGAAGCTCACGGCTCATCAACTCCATGATCTCGCTGGACGGGGTAATCGGATAGCCGGCGAAGAAATTACAGCCGGCCGCAAGCGCCCCGTGGACGATTGCTTCATTTCCTTGCAGGAGGCGCGCCTGACGTTTAATCATGCTCCTCCTCATCGGGGTGTGGTGTCTTGGCTAATCTTTCCGGGCTGTGATCCTGGCTGACAAGAGAACCCTCAGTTCCGGGGGACGGCCCGGCGGCTCCTCGCCTGGAAACCGAAGAGGGGGTTTCCTCGCCGACCGTGACAGCGAAGTCAGGGCAGAGTTTTTCGCACATATGACAACTGATGCAGTCGTGAGTTCGCACTGCGTGCGGATAGCCCCATTGGTCCATCTCGATTACATGCTGCGGACAGAACGCCGCACAGTTGCCACATCGTTTGCACCAGGCCGGGTAGAATCTTACCTTTTCACGCTGATCCTCATGCTGTGGGCTTTGTTTTCTTTTCCTAGCGGCCATCTTTCCGCCCTATTCTTCACTCCCGGCACGATTGCGCTCACATCCCGAGAAACGCCTTCCGGATCTCATCGGACTCGAGCAAATCTTTCGCAGACCCGTGCTTGGCGATTCGCCCCGTTTGCAGGATGTAGCCGCGGTCGGATATCTCAAGCGCTTCTCTTACATTCTGTTCTACCAGCAAAATCGTCAAGCCGCGTTCTCTCAGCTTGCGAACCGTATCAAGCACCTCGTCCACCAGCATCGGCGCGAGCCCCAAAGATGGCTCATCCAGCATCAAGAGCCGCGGATTGCTCATCAAGCCTCGACCGATTGCGACCATCTGCTGTTCTCCGCCGGACATGGTCGCAGTCGCCTGAAATCGGCGGCTGTGCAAGACGGGGAAAAGATCGTACACGAATTCCAGATTCTTTTGTTTACGCTCCTCATCATCCAGGGCATATGCGCCGAGAAACAGGTTCTCCTCCACGGAGAGCGGCCTGAACAGCCGACGATCCTCGGGGACATAGATAATTCCCGTTGTAACAATCTCTTCGGTTCGCTTCTTCTGGATTTGATTCCCCTCGAAGATTATCCGTCCGCTGTACGCGGCTCGTGCGCCCATAATCGCCTTCAAGAGCGTAGACTTGCCTGCTCCGTTGGAGCCCACCACCGAAACGGTCTCACCCGGGTAGATTTCGAGGCTCACCCCTTGGACCACGGGAGCCGTCCCGTAGCGCACCCACACGTCTTCGAGCTTCAGGATGGGATTTTCAGACCTATTCATTCAGAGTTCTCATGCTGCGTCATACCGATGTCCGAGGGCCGATATCTCCCCTCTGCTCCGCCGCGTATCGTTC
The DNA here is from genome assembly GCA_016875095.1 of Deltaproteobacteria bacterium. Taxonomy (GTDB): domain Bacteria; phylum Desulfobacterota; class Desulfomonilia; order Desulfomonilales; family Desulfomonilaceae; genus VGSG01. The sequence continues at coordinate 13,481 of VGSG01000038.1, read as the reverse complement.
ACCGAGGTACGCTTTTATGACTTCGGGGCTTCTGGACACGGCCGCGGGCTCACCTTCCGCGATCAGCCGGCCGCTGTCCAGAACGAGCACCCTGTGAGAGAGCTTCATCACCAGCTCCATGACGTGTTCGATGAGGAGTATAGTCACCTTCAGGTCGTGATGAACCCAACGGATCAGGTCGATCATCTGCTCGATTTCCGATGGGTTTAGGCCTGCCGCAACTTCGTCCAACAGGAGGAGGTCCGGAGCGGTAGCCAGAGCGGTAGCCATAGTCACTCGCTTCTGAGCCGCAACGGGCAGATTGGCTACACGCTCTTGGGCCAGGCCCGCCAGGTTCATCTTGTCTGCCAAGCTTTCGGCCTTTTCTCTTGAGACGCGAGGCGATCGGGACCTCATGAATCCGCCGACCATGATGTTCTCGATAACATTCAGGTCTCCAGTGGCCACGTACACCTGAAAAGTTCGAGCCAATCCCATACGAGCCATCGCGTAAGGCCTGGACCCGGTCACATCCCGGTCTTTGAAGAGAATTCGGCCCTCTGTGGGATTGTGAACCCCGGCCAGACAGTTGAACAAGGTGGACTTGCCGGCCCCGTTTGGTCCGATCAGCCCAACCATCTCCCCGCGCTCCACTTGAAATGAGATATTAACGTTGGCCTGCAAGCCGCCGAATCGCATTCCCAGGTGTTGCACATCAAGCAGAGCCATCAATTCCTCCGGGACTCGCGAAGGCGTGTGATCAAGCCCCAGATCCCACGAGGCTCAAATGCGGCAATAACCATGATGATGGTCGAATAAATAATCAGGTCAAGTCCCACCAGGCCCGCCTTCGCGCCAAACCACGCGCCCAAATAGTTCTTCATAGGAACAAGCACTGCCGCGCCGATAATCGGGCCCCAGAGACTGCCGGCGCCGCCCAACATGGCCATGAGAGCGATAAGAACCGAGAGGTCAAGGCTCATGGTGTCTTCAGGCTCGATATTGAAATTGTAGCAGGCATGAAACGACCCGACCGCCGCGACAAAGGCTGTCGCAACCGCGTAGGCCTTAATCTTGGCCCAGTGCGCGTCGATTCCGAGACTCTTGGCCACCTCTTCATTATCCTTGATACACCGTAACTGGTACCCGATTCTGCTTTGCCGAAACCAGTTGATGTAAAATAAGCCCACAAAAAAGAGTCCGAGTATGACGTAATAGTAATAATAATCTTCACGGAATTGGAGGTACAAGAAACTGGGCATGTCGGTCCTGAGCGGGATCTTAAGGCCCCTCGCTCCGCCCACGAACGACCAGGCTTCGAAGATATCCTTCAGCACCAGAGAGACAGCGATTGTGGCTATCGCGAAATAATGGCCTCTCAGTCTGAATAACGGATATCCGAGTATAAAGCTCCATCCGACAGCCAGGGCCATTCCTATAGGAAGGGAGACCCAGAAAGGGACCTGCCAGCGGATCATCATTACCGCGGTGGTATAAGCTCCGATGCCGACGTACTGGGCCTTTCCCAGATCCACCTGACCTCCGTAACCGCCGATGGTGTTCCAACCCATCCCGTATACGGAAAACATCAGGAACTGGATCATGGTGGCCATGGCAAAGCTGGAATGAGGCAGCAACGGAAATATGAGCAGAAAAAGCGCGACCGCGCCGGCCACGCACAGGTCGGTTCGGGGAAAATCCGAAAAGTCGAAAGTCCGCTTCAGTACTTCCAACCGAACAACCCTCGCGGCCTGAGGACCATGATCAGGAAAAATGCAAGGTACACAAAGGAGTACTTGAACTGATGCATTTCGCCTGCTGTAAGAATAGGCCACTGGGAAAAGGCCGAAATCGCATCCCAAATCGGAGGCAGATTTATCAACAATCCGACGATTAACCCGGCAAAAGCCGCGCCGGGAATGGATCCAAAGCCTCCCAGAGCCACCGTGGTAAACGCAATCATGGTGAAGAGTAGGCCCACGTTCGGATCAACGGGCCAGAAATTGACCAACAACGCCCCCGCCACCGCAACCGTAGTCCCTCCAAGACCCCACGCGAATGCGTTCATCTTTTCCGTAGGTATGCCCATGTATCGCGCGGCCTGACCATCCAGGGCAGTCGCGGTAAGCGCCAAACCGATTCGGGTCCTGTTCATCAGCCACCAGACCGCCGCAAAGGCAAGCAGAGAGAATATCCCCGCAGTCAGTTTGGTGAGCTCAACCACGATCCCCGGGCCCATGACAAAAGACTTGCCCACCAGAGCGCCGTGATGAACGCCTCTGGGGTCCGCTCCCATAATCAACAAGGCCAAGTTCCGAAGAAAGAGCATCAGGCCGAATGTCCCGAACAACTGGGCTATCATCGGCCCACGCAACAAGAACTGGACGAGGCCGTAATAACACCCGACCCCAAGAGCAAAACCCACCACGGCCGCTATGGGAAGGCCGAAGAGAGGATCGGCCCCCAGACCGGAGTACGTGAGCAGGCCGCAATACATGCCGATCATGAGGAACTCACCGTGCGCGAAGTTCACGATGTCCATCACGCCGAAGATAATGGTGAGTCCCAAGGCCACGAGACCAAAGACCATACCCATGGTCAGCCCTGAAACCAACGCCTTGAGCGCCTGCGCCAGAAGAGTTTCAACGGTCATTGTTCGCCCACGATCTCTCTTGCATACAAGGATTTCCGGTCTAAGGCACGACTCCACCGCCGAGAAAACATCAGTGGACGCGAGGAGAGGAGCGCAAACCCTACGACAGAGGCAATTCCCCTACGAGCCGCATTGGGATCCGCGCCCGTGAACGAAGCTGGAATCCCCCTCACTCTGCCCTCTCCCCTCCCGCGTCCCGCGGGAAGAGATTCTTGCAGCCCCCTCCCTTAATGGGAGGGGGCTGGAGGAGGGCGATCGTTGGCGCAGACTTCAATGCCGTTCGCTCCAGGTCGGCCTACCAGCCTTTGAATGGATAGATCAAGTCGGCGGTGGCCAGTTCGAACGGATAGATGATCTCCAGGGTGATCTTGCCGTCTTTACCTTTCTGGTATTGGCCGATCATGCCTGTGCCAAGCTCGTTCTGGCCGATGTCCGAGCCGGTGGTGGCAAACTTGACGCCCTTCCACGGGACGATAAGCTCATCCGGGCCGATCATGATTTCGTTGGCAGCCTTCTGAAGCGCCTCGGGTTTGGTAGAGCCGGCTTTCTCGAGGATGTGGGCCCACGTCTGAGTGGCGGTAAAAGCCCTGGCTGAAGCTCCGCTCAGATCACGCCCGGTTTTCGCCTTGTAGAGCCCGTTGACCTCGGCCGCAACCTTCTTTACTTGTCCCACTCTGGGGCTGAACACGGTGCGGGTCAGTATTCCGTTAACATCGTCTCCAAGCGCGGACAAGAACTCGGGACTCTCAAATCCCGCATTTTGGCCCCAAATAAGCTTGGGCTGGGCCTTCATGGATTTGAGAGTCTTCACCATCAGGATTGCATCCGCGCCGTAGCCCGCAAAGAGCATGGTCGCGGGCTTCGGAGCGAGGAGGCTCTGCACCTCGGAGGACAGATCCGGGGCCTTTGCCGCATACAGAAGACTCAACTGAACGGGTACCGCTCTGGCCTTGCCGATCTCCTTGATTGCGAGATCCACATTGGCCCCCCATTCAGTCTTTTCACAAGCGGAAACAATGGGCAGAAGCTCCTTTGGGTCGAACGCCTTCACGCCCTTGGCCTTTCCCTTGGTCAGCCCGTCCAAGAACTCGTAGAGGTCATTCGTGAAGGTGGTGTCGTGCGGAGTGGTCCTCCAGAACCATTTGTAGCCCTCTTTCGTGAGGGCCGGGCTGGTGGAGGATTCGTTGATCATGGGCACTCCGAAACGCTCGGCCACGGCTGAAACGGTCTTGGTGACCGCAGAATGATAAGCGCCCATGAGGCCGACGACCTTATCATCCTGAATAAGCTTCTTAGCCAGGTCCGCGGCAAGTTGCGGATTGCCTTGATGATCCTGAATAATGAGCTTCACCTTGGCCCCGCCGAGGGATTTGATCCCCGCGTTCTTCGCGATAGCCATACTCAACTCGGGTTTCGCGTTGTTAATGATCTCGACGGCCAGCTCCGCGCCGTCCCGCAGTTCTTTCCCTTCGGCCGCGGCTCCGCCGGTCAAAGGATAGAGCACGCCGATCTTTATTTCATCCGCGGCCCACACCGGCGCTGCCATGACCAGGGCAAGAACAGCCACTGAAACCAGTATCAGAGACTTGCGCGCCATGATAACTGTCACCTCCCCGATGAAAAATACGATAATAAAGGATTTCGGCCTGTTACCCTCCGCAATCTACATGACGCAAGGCCGGAAAGTCAATCGGAATTCTACGCTCGGACGCAAGCATTCGGCCACGCGGAGCGATGGAATCGCCCCAATGGTAACGCCCGCCGCTTATCACCGGGAAAAGCCCCCTGTCTCCCATAGGCGTTCACTTAAGGATGCGCTGCGGCTTCGTTCCCCATTCCGGCGCCCGCCCCGGACCGGGATTGATGGTTCGACGGAGTTTGGCCCACGATTTAAGGCAAGCGCGTGAAATCACATGGCCGATCCGTTAGGTTGGCGGCCAAGAGGGGAGGGGGATTTCCCTGTGCAAGGTCTACGACATACGGTTTCCTGTGGAATATAGTTGCTTTTTGTGAGCATTTATAATATGATAACATCATAACCTAAAGTAACACAATCTGTGTTATCTTTAAGGGGTTGTAATGGTAGAAATAATATCCCACTATCTCGTTCGGAGCGCCGCGGCCTTCCTCGCATTCACCCTCCTCGCGGTTTGCCCCGTTCATGCCCAGTTGCTCCCTCCCCCTCCCAGCATGCCGACCTCCCCGTTTGCTCCTCTACAGAGGCTTTTCGGCTTTCTCGAACAAGATAGACCGGGTATTACGGATCCTTACGCGCCTGCGATCGCTCCACCGGTTTTTCGTGCGGAAACCAGATTCAGATTCCTCTTCCTATTGACTTCGGGGTCGCTCAAGAGAACCGATACCGATCAAAAGCATGAATTCGTGTCTGAGCTTGGATATCCCCAAAATGCCATGATGATCGAAAGCATGTTCAGAGCGCAGCTCAGTCGAATCTCATTGAGGGTCCATTATGACAGCTACCTCCGCACGCTTTCCGGCAACGCGAGCCGACTGGATTGGCCCGAGCTTCGACTCGGCCTGGACTTTGACATCATCGACCGCGAGGGTTTCCGGTTCGGCGGAGATTTTGATTTCTATCCGCTAGCGCCTCAGTTCTCGGTTTCAAACAACGTCTTTGGTGTGGTGGCTTTTGGCACAGACCGACCCATCACCCTGGGAGTGCATGCGGCGTACAACCCGGTGTGCTTGGGAACGATCTCCGCGTCTTGCGAGGCAAGGTGGCGGACGTCGGTGGTGAAGGACGCGGGCTTGAATGAAGTAGAGGTAGCAGCCGGGATCAAGTTTCCCATGACCATGATGGGCACAATGGGAGTACGGGGAGGATGGCGTTACACCACCGTAAGCCTGACCGAAGGGCCGTTTTCCGTGGATATGACATGGAACGCGCCCTTTTTTGACGTTCTCTATATTTACTGACGCTTGCGCATTTCCGATCATTGATGGGTTAGCGGGGGCGGAACAAGTCCGCTACTTCAAAAATGATCGGATCGGCGACATGATCGACGCTGCCCTCCAGTAATTCCAAAAACGCGGTCAAAGAAGTAAGACGGGGAGAAGCCTTCTTGCAAATGGCTTTCCCCCGTCTAATTTCGTTGCACGCGATCGGAATTAGCAGTGCAATTCAGGGATAAACCACTATCACCGCTCTACCTCCTTCGGGAGGCAAGTTTTCGATCTCGGCCGCCACATGGTTGCGTCCGATCGCGTCCAGTGCTCGGATAAGTTCCTTTTCAGTAAGGAGTTTTTTCTGAATCTCGGCGAACTCCTGCTTGAGGGGACGCAGGCTCCGGTAATTCTCAAGGTACCGACTGCTGGGCGCGATCTTGCTTATAGGGGGCGAATTAGATAACTTCTCTTGGGTTTCCGAGATGATGCTTGCATAGCGGCTACAAGCGTGCTCCATTTCGACGAATTCGGCTCGCTGCCTGTTCAGACAAACGTACTCCCCGGCAAACGACACACAGAGGCCCTGCAGCATCTGTTCTGTTTGAGGCATGAACTCCACCAACGCCGTCGGCTCTTGACGCTGAAAAAACCAGTTGATTTCGCCTCTCGCTTCTCGAAAGGAATTTCGCGCTTCATCAAGAAGTGGGAGTCGGTGCGCCGCATCGTGGAGATGTTCGATTCCATGACGCACCCGGCTAAGTGGTTGTAGATACACTTCCTCCCTAATGATTTCCACATGGTCCAGAATTCTTTTGATGTCCTTGCCCAATGCCTCGATAGCTTGGTGTATTTGCTTCAGATGGTAACCCAAGTAAGCGAAACCCGCAATCTGAATGGCCATCATGGCTCATTCCGGGAAGTGTCTCTTGACCTTTTCGTCGAATTCCTTGATAAAGGCTTGCTGAGGGTGAACTGTTGCCGCAAGTCCAGGTCATATTTTTCAAGAGAGCCGACGGCAATATTCCCATGAAAGACTGGCTGGAGAATTTGAAGGCAAAGGGCCGGCGCAAGTGCTAGGAACGTATCGAACGCTTGAGAAATCAGGGACATGAACTGAATAGGCCTCTTGCTGCCTATCTGAGGGACGATATTTATGAACTAAGGGTTAAGAGTGGAAACGTCAACTACCGAATCCTCTATTTCTTTCATGAGCGCCGCGCTGTAGTGATTTCTCACGGCCTGATCAAGAAAATTCACAAGGCGCCTCCAAAGGAAATTGACAGGGCTATAGAAAGGAAAGCCGAGTTCGAGAGCGATCCCGCCCTACACACTTTTGAAGGGGAGCCCTAAAATGGAAGAGGAGAAGAAACTCAGTTCTGACGCTTTCCAATGGGCCTATGATAGATACATCGGTAATGACCCAAAAGAAATTGCTCTATACGAAGAAGAACGTGTCAAGGCCGACATCGCCCAAGCGGTCTATAACCTTCGTAGTCAAGCCGGTCTAAGCCATGAACAGCTCGCCGATCTCGCCGGCACGACGCCATCGGTCATAGAGGATATCGAACAAGCAGATTACGAAGCAGACTTTCTTTTGATGGCGTCAAGGATAGCCGCTGTCCTTCACAAGAGAGTCGAGGTTCGTTTCGTGCCGGAAAACGCGCCTGAATCCAATGGAGTTGCTGTATAATGTACGTTGTCCATGTTATTTTGCAAGCCCGCCAGATAATTCCTTAAACTATTGTACTCTAGCCCTTGACCACGCCCATGGGTTTGATTCTTGCCACTTTGTCTGCGAGGCCCGCCTTTTGGACCACGTCCACCACGAGGCTCACATCTTTGTAGGCTTCGGGCGCCTCTTCTCTGAGCGTCTTTCTGCCGGTCCATCTCGGGTACACGTCGATGTCTTGAAGTTCTCTCTCAATGGCCCGGCCCTTCGTTCGCCTTATAGCCTCATGTCGGGAGAGGAGTCGGCCCGCGCCGTGGCACGTGGACCCGAAGGCCTCGTCCATGGCCCCCGATCTCCCAACCAGAATATAGGAAGCCCGGCCCATGTCCCCCGGTATCAGCACCGGATGACCTGTGGAGCGGTAAATAGCCGGCAGAGCCGGATGACCCGCAGGAAACGCCCGGGTCGCGCCCTTTCGATGGACACAAACCTTCTTGCTCTTGCCATGGACGGTGTGCGTTTCGATCTTTGCAATGTTGTGGCACACGTCATAGAGGAGCCGGAACTTGAGTTGTCGTGGAGAGACTCCCAGAGCTTCTTCCCACGCTACGCGGACAAGGTGCGTCAGGATCTGGCGGTTGGCGAAGGCAAAGTTTGCGGCCGCGTTCATCGCGCCGAAGTACTCACGGGCCAGCGCACTGTCGAGGCGGGTACAGGCGAGTTGCTTATCGGGGAGTTCCAGGCCCTCATGGTGAACACTCTTCACCATGCGGGCAAGGAATTCGTCGCACACCTGGTACCCGAATCCCCTGGAACCGGTATGAATCATCACGGTTACTTGGCCCGGTTCCAGACCCCACTGTTGCGCTACCGTCTTGTCGAAAATCTCCTCGATGAAGCCTATTTCCAGGAAATGGTTCCCCGAACCGAGAGTGCCGAGCTGGTCTTTTCCTCGTTCGTACGCCCTTTGGCTCACCGTAGAGGGGTCGGCTTCGGGGAGGCTGCCGCGATCTTCGATCTTCTCCAGGTCGGAATCCTCCCCCATGCCCTGGAGAACCGCCCATTCAGCGCCCAGTTTGAGCACCGAATCGAATTCGGTCCGACCAAGCCGGATGCCTCCGCGTGAGCCCACCCCACACGGGATTCGGGCAAAGAGCGCATCGATCAGCTCACGAATACGCGGCTGAACCTCTGCTCTCCGGAACCCTGTGGTCACGAGCCTCACGCCGCAATTAATATCGTATCCCACGCCACCGGGTGAGACGACCCCTTCATCAAGGTCGAACGCAGCCACCCCTCCGATGGGGAACCCGTAGCCCCAATGCACATCCGGCATCGCGATCGATCGACCTACGATTCCCGGTAAGTGCGCCACATTGTAGACCTGGTCCGCGCTCTGATCCTTCTCAATGTCAGGCAGTGTTCGCGCATCGGTATAGATCAGCCCGGGGACCCTCATCTTGCCGGTCCTTGGGATTTCCCACCGAACCTCATCGATCCTGAGCAGTTTGTATGGTTTCTTCTCGGTCATGGCTGATTCTCCCCATGAAAAGGACAAAGCGGAACCCCGGGCCATACCCTGCGGATTCCGCTCTGCTGAGCCGGACAAACTCTAAACAAAAACTAAGACAGGCCGCAGGAAAGGCAAGAGTCTTTCAGGTTGCGGACCCTTCGTGGCCGGTCCGAAACCATGCGTACGCAAGAAAGGCCGCAACCAAAAACCCCACGCTGCCGGCAACAAAGGGGAAGTCCGAGAAAAAAGGCGCATACACGGACAAAACGAACAAAGCCGCGAAGAACTCCAGATAGAGCAGGGTCCGGAAGCCGGACTTCTCAATCTTGGGCCGAGCAGGAATATGCCGTTCCCAGCGGGGCCAGATTATCGAAATCACGAAGAAAAATATGCACGAAGCCAGAATCATCCCGCCCAAGACATCTCCCGGAAAGTGAGCGCCCACGAAGACCCGAGAAACACCCACCAGCGCCGCAAAGATCATTGCGCTCACCGACACGAGCCGCGAGCCGGAGTAGTAAACCACCACGAGCGCAGCCACCATACCGGAGGTTGCGTGTCCTGAGGGAAAAGATCCTGACCTGAGCAGGGGGCCCACCACATGAACCGAGTTGAGCAGCTCCACGGGCCGCGATGCCGGCATGCTCCCTTTTGCAATCTGCACAGCGATGCCCGATACGACAATGAGGAACACTCCGAGAGCGCTCACCCGCGGGTTGACCACGAGGAACGCGCCCAGGAGCAGAGCAAGCACCATCCCGTCGCCGAGGGAGGTAAAAGCCAACCACAGTCGGTCCGACACCGGGGAGTGCAGTTCATTGAGGAGCAGGAAATAGCGCTGATCAGAAGAGCGCACCAGAACAAACGCGATGAGAAGACACCCCAACAGTATGAGCATCAGAGCTGTAGCAGTTGGCCGAATCATGGAATAGGGCGCTCCGAGACGAGTTCGGTCCGAGAGAAATCCCCCTGTGTCCCCCTTTAGAAAAGGGGGAACTTGCGTAATCCCCCCTTAGTAAAGGAGGGCAAGGGGGGATTTGAAAGGCCCCGCCGGCTACTCCTCAAGAAGTTCCTCGCCTTTGGAAGCGGTTCTAGATGTCGAACACCACCGTGGCGGTGTAGGTGTTGTCGTCTTTTCTGATGGACAGGCCGTGGTACGTGACGCCTTTAATTTCAAAATCCGGCCCGACCGCTTCCATATCCACATGGCGACCGCGCAGGGTGGCCTTTACTCTCGTCGGCGTGAGGGTCGTGATGCGCGGTTCCGCCACCAAGAAGCCGCTGGTCTGATTCCGGTACAGCAGTTCGCGGAGCCATTCAACCAGGAGATCTTCGTACCCGTCCGCTTCCAGGTCTACCTCAAGTTTGTCCGACGTGGGGAGATCCGATTTTGCGCCAAGCAGATGAGAGAGCGCGAACGCGGCGTTGACGAAGACTTCTTTGAGATCCGTGCCGCACATCTCGATCCTTATGTCCGCGGTATGTTCCAGGAATCGCCATCCACGGCCGTTTTTTTTCCCATGCAGAGTCATGGCGCCGGTTATTCGTCCTCTTTCTGATCGGATGGTGACTCAGATTCCGAGACGTCGCCTAAGTCCGTCGTTTCCGCGCGTGCCACGTCTACCACGTATTCACCTTCATTCATTCTCACCAGGGTTCTGCCAAGGGTGTTCCTGCCGATAACGCTGATCTCTTCCATTCTGAGGCGGATAATGCGGCCTCCTGACGTCACTATGAGGAGATGGTCGCTGTCATCCACGACTTGAATACCAACCACATCGCCGGTCTTTGCCGCGTTCTTTATAGTGATGACCCCCTGTCCCCCCCGGCCGTGCACCGGATAGTCGGCCAGAGCGGAGCGTTTACCAAATCCGCTCTGCGTTATGGTCAACAGGGTCAGCTTCTCATCTGAAACCGGAACCATACCCACCACGGAATCCTCGGGCTTCATCCTGATCCCCGTCACGCCGCGCGCCTGGCGCCCCATAGGCCGAACGTCACTCTCGTGAAAGCGGATGGCTTTTCCTCTGCGGGTAGCCAGAAGGATATCGTTTTCCCCTGAAGTGAACGCGACATCAATCAGCTCGTCATCCTGATCGATGGTGAGCGCGATGAGCCCGGACGCTCGGGGCCGCGAAAATTCGGTTATGGCTGTCTTCTTCACCTTTCCTTTGGCCGATACCATCACCACGTATCCTTCCGCGGTCAACTCCGGTGTGGGAAGGATCTTCCTGATCCGCTCACCCGGCTCTATTCTCAGAAGATTGATGATGGCTTTGCCTCGGCCGTACGGGCTCTCTTCGGGAATCTGGTAGACCTTCATCCAATAGACTCGGCCTCTGCTGGAAAAGCAAAGGAGCAGATCATGGGTAGACGCGTAGATGATCTGGTGGACCACGTCCTCGCTGCCGACCCTCGTCCCTATCCTTCCTTTGCCTCCCGGCCTTTGGGCGCTGTAGACGTTGGCGGGAACCCGTTTCACATACCCTTTGCCGGAAAAAGTGACCACCATGTCCTCGTGCGCGATCAGGTCCTCATCCACCACCTCACCTTGGTCTTCCACAATAGCAGTCCGACGAGCATCGCCGAAATGCTCCTTGACCTCCGTGAGTTCCGCAACAATGATGTCCAGCACCTTATGTTCCGATGCGAGAATGCCCTCCAATTCCGCGATGCGTGCCTGGACCTCGGCCAGCTCCTTGATTATCTTGTCCTGTTCAAGAGCGGTCAACCGCTGCAAGCGCATGTCAAGAATAGCCTGAGCCTGAACTTCCGTGAGCCCAAAGTTGGCTATCAGGGCTTGACGCGCGCTTTGGGGATCGTCAGAACGCCGTATGGTTGCGATGACTTCATCAAGATGATCGAGCGCGATCTTGAGGCCGTCCAGGATATGAGCCCTTTCTCGAGATCGGTTCAGCTCGAACCTCGTGCGACGGGTTACCACTTCGCGACGAAAATCAATGAATCTCCGAAGCATTTCTCGGAGATCCATCTGCCGTGGCCTCCCGTGGTCCACGCAGAGAAGGTTCACCCCGAACGTGGTCTGGAGTTGGGTATGTCTGAAGAGCTGGTTCAGGATCACTTCGGGGTTCTCATCTCGTTTCAGCTCGAAGACCACCCTCATGCCGTGCCGGTCCGATTCGTCTCTTAGGTCCCTGATGCCGGTGATGGTCTTCTCTCGAACGAGTTCTGCGACCGCTTCCACGACCCTGGCCTTATTCACCGCATAGGGTATCTCGGTCACCACGATGCGCTGGTAGCCTTTGCCCGCGTCTTCTATCTCGGCCTTGGCTCTCATTTTGATTGAGCCACGTCCTTTGGTGTACGCGTCAATAATGCCCTGCCGACCTTGAATGAATCCCGCGGTGGGAAAATCCGGCCCGGGCAAAAGCTCCATCAATGCCGCGATCGATGCCCCGGGATTCCGGATCAGGTGAATGGTCGCGTCAATGGTTTCGCCGAGATTGTGCGGCGGGATGTTGGTTGCCATGCCCACCGCGATCCCCTGCGAGCCTTCCACGAGGAGCACAGGAAAGCGGGCCGGCAGAACCAGCGGCTCTTGAAGCGTATTGTCATAGTTGGGCTGAAAATCGACGGTCTCCTTGTCCAGATCTTCCAGCAAGGACTGGCAGATACGATGCTGGCGGACTTCGGTGTATCGCATGGCCGCGGGCGCGTCGCCGTCAACGCTACCGAAGTTTCCCTGCCCGTCGATCAGCACGTATCGCATGGAAAATGGTTGCGCCATTCGCACGACCGAGTCGTACACGGCCTGATCGCCATGAGGGTGATATTGGCCGATCACATCGCCAACGACTCTGGCGGCTTTCCGAAAGGGCCTATTCCAGAAGTTGCCTCCTCGGTGCATGGCGTAAAGTATGCGGCGGTGCACCGGCTTGAGACCGTCCCGAACGTCCGGCAGGGCCCTGCCGACGATGACGCTCATAGCGTAATCCAGGTATGACTTCTGAATCTCCTCTTCGATCCCTACGGTCAGCTTCTCCTGAAGGCCGGCCACGTCTTGTTCCTCCCTGTCCGGACCGTCCCGCTCTCTTGTGGCGGCGATGGACACGACTCGTATGAAATGACAACCGGCGGGAATAGGTTTTCCCGCCCTCAAAACACACGGATTCTACTTCGGATGCAGCCTGTTTTCAAGGACAGGGAACGCTTGAGGGCAGACGGATCGGACCTGTTTCAGGATTGACTCACTTCAGCATTCACCTCTTGATGTCCGATTTGCTATGGTGCCCGGAGAGCGGTTGAGAAAGCCCCGATTTTGGCACACATATCGGGAGGGCGGAGATGTCTAGAAAGCGGCTCGATCACAGACGGTTGGTCGCTGATATTCGCGCGGGTGTCGATGATGCAGAGCTTATGGACAAATATCACCTGAGCCACGGGCAACTCAGAGCTACTCTGAAGAAACTGATCGCGAGAGGAGAGATCGGTGAGACGGATCTCGAGGACAGGAGGGATCGCTTCTTCAGAAAGATCGGGAAGCTCGGAATCATCGCGATGTTCTCCGATGACGAACTGATGAACCGCCTCGTCCTCAAGGGCGGCAACGCTCTTGATATAGCTTACCCAATAGAATTCAGGTCCTCTATCGATCTGGATTTCTCTATGGAGGGAGAGTTCAGCGATGACGAGATTGAAAGGGTGAAGACGAGAATCGAGGAGTGCCTTAAGAGCACTTTTCGTTCGCAAGGCTATGAGGTGCTAGACGTCACCTTTGATGAACGGCCTCCTACTGTTAG
>VGSG01000037.1 GCA_016875095.1 Deltaproteobacteria bacterium | reverse complement strand
ACGATCCCACGGAATGCCCATCGTGTAAGGGCTCTCGTCTGGCCCAGGAGACCGACGTTCTGGACACCTGGTTTTCGTCCGCGCTCTGGCCCTTCAGCACCATGGGATGGCCTGACCAAGCGGAACTTCTGAAAACCTTCTATCCCACCTCTTGTCTCGTCACAGCCTTTGATATCCTGTTTTTCTGGGTGGCGCGCATGATGATGATGGGACTGAAGTTCATGGGGGACGTTCCGTTCAGGGACGTGTACATCCATGCGCTGGTTCGGGACGAATACGGCAAGAAAATGAGCAAGTCGCTGGGCAATATTATCGATCCACTTATGATCATGGACCAGTACGGCACGGATGCTTTCCGCTTCACCTTGGCCGCAATGGCCGCTCAGGGTCGAGACATACGGCTCTCAGAGCAGCGGATCGAGGGCTATCGCAACTTCATGAACAAGATCTGGAACGCGGCCCGTTTCGCGTTGCCCCATGTGGAAAGCGTGCAGGAGAAACTCGATCCGGCCGCAGTTCGAGACTACCCGTTGCCGGAACGGTGGATTCTGTCCCGCCTCAACACAGTGGCAACCGAGGTGGCCGACGCAATTCGCACCTATCGATTCAATGACGCGGCTCAGAGCATCTATCAGTTCACCTGGCATGAATTCTGCGACTGGCACATCGAGTATGCCAAGGCGCCTCTTGGTGGAGACGACCCTGAAGCGGCCCGCTGCGCCAGAGTGGCGCTCAGGCATGTGCTGGATGCGCTCATGAGGCTCCTCCATCCGTTCACACCTTTCATTACGGAGGAGATCGCGTCCAAGATCCCTCTGAGCGGGACAACGTTGATGCTCGGGCCTTGGCCCGAATCGGATCCTCGACTCGCAGACCCCGAAGCTGAGAGGCAAATGACGCTCCTCATGGGGCTGATCACCTCCGTGCGGAATATCAGGGCCGAAATGAATCTTCCTCCGTCCACGCCTCTACCAGCGATGGTCTTCCCGAACTCGTCGGAAGATGCCCAGCTCATCGATTACAACAGAACCATGATTCTTTCTCTAGGACGTATTTCCACCCTCGATGTGGCCGGATCGGCTCAGAACTTGCGACCGCCTCGCATGTCCGCCACTGCGGTGGTATCGGACATGAAAGTCTTTGTTCCGCTGGAAGGGATCGTGGACCCGGATGTGGAAATCGCCCGTCTGGAAAAAGAGCTCGCCAAGATGGAGCAAGAACTGATGGGAGTTCAGAAGAAGCTGTCTAATGAGGATTTCCTGGCCAAGGCCAAGCCCGAGGCGGTGGAAAAGCAGAAGACGCGGCGCCACGAACTCACGGGCAAGACCGACGGCCTCAAGGAGAGCCTGGGGCGCATGCAAAGGTTGAAACAGGGCTGAGGGGCGGACGCGCGGGTCCGACCCTACGCGACTTGGCTCCACATGAAGCATGGATCACGCAATCAAACTCATCGTCTATGAAGAGGCGGCTTCAACCCAAGATATCGCGCGGGAACTCGCTCAAGCCGGAGAACAAGGGCCAGTGGCTGTCATGGCGCTGAAGCAAACCGCGGGGCGAGGTCGATCCGGACGCTCTTGGATATCCCCTCCCGGTAAGAACCTCGCGCTGTCGGCCCTGCTCAGACCGAAGCTCGCCCCACGAGAAGCTCCACTGATAGGACTATTGGCATCGGTGGCAGTCGCCGCGGCCCTTGACGCAAAGGGTGTCCCGTCAGTGTCCTTGAAGTGGCCCAACGACGTGCTCGTTGACGGCAAGAAAATCGCGGGTATCCTTCCCGAAGCCAGCGTAAAGGGCGATAGCCTTGAGTTCGTCATCATCGGCATCGGCCTGAACGTGAATTCACGCTTGTCGGACTTCCCGCCCGAGCTTCACGATTCAGTCACGTCGGTCCTGCTCGCCACCGGGGAAGAATGGGACCTGCGAGACGCGGCGCGTGGCCTTCTGAGAGAAATGGACGCTCTTCACATTCGCGTGAATGAGGAGGGTTGCGGCTTTGTACCTTATTTCTGGGAAACTCGATGGGCGCACAAAGGCCGAATCTTGACTCGTGACGGATTGGAAGGGCGTGCGGAAGGCATCGGGCCGCTGGGGAGCCTCATCCTGAGAACCGCGGACGGCCGCCGCGTGGAAATCAACTCCGGCCAAGCCGAGCCCATCGGAGTGGAGACCGCTTCTTGAAGAGTAGTCGAGGGGAGCTTTATTAACTGCAAAGAAGTTTTCCCCGAACCCCGTTCCAAGAAACGCTATCGGCGAGCGTCGGCTGCGGGGATTGCGGGGCCTAGTCGTCGCTGTGACGAGCCTGTCAGGTGAGGAAGAAGCTATGGGATTTCTGAGATCGCTGATGAGGGTTCATTGGGCATTGGTTGTTCTCGTGTTCTTCGCCTGCGCCATTGCCGGCGCATGGGTGATTACGCACGTGACCGGTCACCGAGTGGAGCGGATCCTGGAGCGGGTCGTCTCGAAGTACGATTCCGTCGTCCCTGAAATAACTATCCAGGGCGGCCAAGCAAGCATCAATAAGGACCAGCCCTATTTTGTGAATAAGGATCCCGGCAAAGGGCCGCTCGTCATCATCGACACCCGCCGGGAAACCCGCAAGGACGCGTTTGAGCTGCTCAAGGAATATGAAGAGGTCGCGCTTCTTACCCGCACGAATTTTATATTCAAGAGCCCCGATCAGACCAGGGTCGTTTCCCTGAGCAACGTCCCGGATATGGTGATCAACTCGGCAAGCCTTCGAGCGTTCAAGAATCGCTATTTCACTCTGCTCGTCAAGGTGGCTGCGGCGGCCCTGGTTGTCTATTTTCTCTTTGCCAAACTCCTTCAGGCCCTCATTATGGGCCTCGTGCCGTACCTGGCCGCGCAGGCGAAAGGTGTAACCTTTTCGCAGGCCTTCAAGATCGCGATCTTGGCATTGATCCCGCCGGTGACGCTGGACGTGATTGCAATACTCACGGGCGTTCCTTTTGGCGCCTCCCTTGTCGCTTATTTCTTGATCTATGGAGGTCTCATAGCGGTCGCTACAGTGGCGCTCCGGAAGAGCGAGCCTCAAAGCGCCCAATTCTCCGGCCCGATCAACCCCTGAAACCGAAACGCGCGATCATGGAACTCTTGCTTTGCGTCATTGGTCTCCTGTTTGTGATCGAGGGCATTCCGTACTTCGGATTTCCTGACAAGATGAAGCTCCTCATGGCCTATTTGCAGGAGCAGGATGATGCGGCGCTGCGAGTAATGGGCGCTGTTTCTATGGCTATCGGGCTCGCTATCATCATTATCGCTCGGACCATCCTCGGCGCGTCATGAATCCCATGAATACGAGACAAACTATCCACCGCGCATCGGCGGACGATAATCCCATTCCTTACGAATGCCGCCTGTCCACGTACGATTACGAGCTCCCCGAGCGCCTCATAGCGCAGGAACCCGAGGCGCCGCGCGACGAATCCCGACTCCTCGCCCTGAACCGGCAAACCGGCCGCGTCTCACACCGTTCCTTTCGAGAACTCCCATCTCTCCTGAAACCCTCCGATGTGCTTGTGCTCAACGAAACAAAGGTCATACCCGCGGCCTTACGCGCGCGTAAGCCTACCGGAGGGCGGGTAGATCTGCTGGTCCTCGACCCCGCGGGAGTGGCGCGCGGTATTGATCTGAGCGCGCTTGCGGAGCGCATTTGCATGTTTCATTCCAGCAAGCCCCTGCGAAGTGGCGCAGCGCTTAAACTGGAAGACGGCCGGGAGATAATCGTAGGAGAGAGCGTGGCGCCCGGCCGGGTCCGCGTTCGCTTTCCCGCGCAGGAGGCCGACTTTCTCGCATTCTTGGAAGAGTGGGGCCACCCTCCCCTCCCACCCTATATTAGGGATCCAGCCCGTGATTCCGAGCGGGATCGGAAACGATACCAGACCGTCTATGCGCGACAGGCGGGTTCTGTGGCTGCTCCTACCGCGGGGTTGCACTTCACGGACGGGCTTTTGCGGGAACTGGAAGCCGGCGGCGTCCGAATCGCTCGCATAGTCCTCCATGTGGGACCGGGCACGTTCACGCCCGTGAAACATGAGGATATAAGAATGCACCGCATGGAAGCCGAATACTACGAAACGCCCGAACTCGCGGCAGAGCTGATCAATAGGGCTTTCGCGGAAAAGGCGCGTATCATCGCCGTGGGCACCACCAGCGTGCGAACCCTCGAATCCGCGATCGACCCCAACGGACGTCTGATTGCGGGAAAAGGCCGAACCGACCTGTTCATACGGCCGGCGTACGGTTTCCGGACGATCCGCGGATTGATCACCAACTTCCACCTGCCCAAATCCACACTTCTGATGCTGGTGTGCGCATTTGCCGGTGTTGAGTCCGTCATGGCCGCGTACCATGAAGCAG
Source organism: Deltaproteobacteria bacterium (assembly GCA_016875095.1). Taxonomy (GTDB): domain Bacteria; phylum Desulfobacterota; class Desulfomonilia; order Desulfomonilales; family Desulfomonilaceae; genus VGSG01. The sequence continues at coordinate 32,798 of VGSG01000037.1, read as the reverse complement.
TGGCTCTGAAATATCGCTTTTTTAGTTACGGCGACGCGTGTCTGATTGTTGATTGATTCCACGGCGCGTTTCGGCGAGTTCTGTTCCCGCTCCACACCATGAGGACTTGATAGGGGGCGAAAAAAAAGGCGGGACCCCCTCTGGGGCTACGGGAAAGGAAATTCAAGGGCTGGAGTGCTCGGAAGGTATATGTGGTAGGACTGATGCAGGTGAGGGTCTTCTAGTAGGATAGGGTTTCTTTGTCAAGCTTTTTTTCTTGAAAGTTCTTCATCCACGCGGGAAAATTGAACTATACTCTTAACCGCGTGAAACGAAACGTTATTTTGGAAAGGTAGAATCATTTATCAAGACCAAATCTCCGCGAAGTTTAAGCTCCTCATGAATGTTTAGTATGTCTTGACATTTCAATATGTTTTAGATAACATTTGATTGATTACATTATAATTATGAGCCCACGCCCCGAAAAGGAGAACCCATGCGGGCCTCACTCGCAGTCGTCACCGCGCTCATCGTTCCGCTCTTATGCGTATGGCCCCCTACGCTGCCGGCAAGCGAAACCATCCCTGTCTCTCAGGGTTACTCCTCTCCTACTCCGGCCGCCTCCCCTTCAGGTCGCGCGGTTGTGTCTCAGCCCCAGTTCCCTGAGCCGCTCCATCCTTCCCCTGAGCAGCCCCAGGACCGGAGTCAAGGTTCCGCTGCATTAGCGCCGCCTCCTCCGGCGCAGACCCCGGCTTCCCCGCACGTCCCGGACCTTGAGCCGCGTCGTCCCGAGACCGGCGTGACCGGCCTCTTGGCGCTCCTCATGCCGAAGCAGCAAGACCTGGACCGGGCTTTCCTGGAACTGGTCGATCCGGGGGCCTACCGAATCAAGCGCGCCGGGCCTTCGCTGTCTTCGGAATCTAAACGGGACACCCTGTCTCGCTACGATTTCTGATTCTTTTCCCGCGGAACACCTCTCCCGGCGACTTGAGAGTAAGAAATGCGCTTGGCTTAGGTTTCGATTTCGGTAGGGGTCTTGTATAATCGCTCTGGCGCAAACAATTCCGCTCTCCAAGAATGCCGCGTGTGTTGCCAGGGGAAAACCGATCCGATAGAGGGAAGTCAGTAAGCTTTTCTTCGTCATTCCCGCGCACGCAAGGATCCGGAGGTGGAAAGCGCGGATTCGGGAAGACCCGGCGCCACACTGCTACAACTGGATGCCCGTTCCCGGTCGCGCGCATTCGCGTTCACTTAAAGGATCTCGACATGTGATTTCAATGAGTAAACTCAAATCCACCCCGTCACCCCGGCCCCCGGATCGCCGTCCGGGGCAGGCTTTGATCCGGGGTTCAGTCCCGCGCGGAACGCGGGATTGAATCACGCCTTTGGGGTGACTGGATTCCCGCTTCCGCGGGAATGACGGACGAAAGAACTGGGCTGCTTAACTTAACGCCTATGCGGTTGCGCGGGAATGAGGTTCTCTTGCGGGAATAACAGGGTGTCGGGCGCCCAGGTAGGACGTTTGCCATGAGGGGCGCGAAGTCGCGATCGCCTTTGTTCATGTGGGCTGTTACTGTTTTCGCGGCGTTGGCGCCGCCGCTGTTGACGCTCGCTCTCTTTCTCGTCCTGTACAATAATTTCACCCAAGGACGCCTGATATTCCTCGCCCTCATCGCGCTCAACAGTGTCGCGCTCGCGCTTCCCGGAAAAAGGCTCGGGTTGGCCGGGAGTTTTGCCCCGGCAAAGGTTGCTTGCGCGTATACGGTGGCCTTTGTATTTGCGGCGCTTGGCGTCGAAATGCTGTTCCCGTGGGCTCTCCCCGCGCGTTATGCGCAGATGCGAGACCTGTCCAAAGCCATAACCGGCGTGTCGGACACGGATAGGGAGCTGTTTCCCGTGGTTTTCACCAACGCTGATCGCCAGGAGCGCTCGCTTTCGACCAAGCCCGGGGATCGGCCAAGGTCGGTCGCGTGGCACGAACCCGGAAAGGATTTCGAGTACTTCGGGTACGATCCAAACGAGAGGATCCGTTACGTCAATATAATACGTTGGAATTCTCAAGGTTATTTTGACCGTGATTACACGCGAGACAAGTCGCCCCATCTGTTTCGGATCGCTCTTATCGGCGACTCATACGTCGAGTCGATCCAAGCTCCGCTCAACCGCACGTTTCACAAGTTGCTGGAAACCGGTCTCAATGAGGCTGTGAAGCAACCGGCTTCCGCGTCGCCTCGTTTTGAGGTCATGGCGCTGGGTAATTCGGGCGCGGGTCAGGTCGCGCTTCTGAACGCACTCAAGACCGAGGCGATCAAATATTCCCCGGACCTGGTGATCTTCACGCTTGCCCACAATGACTCTTGCGACGACGATCCGGAGCTGAACCGCGAGCGGAATCTGAGCTTGGGGGAAGCAACGCCGTTCCTGCGAAATCTCGTACGGCACGGCTATTTTGCGCTTTCGTTTGCCCTATTTCGATACCGCGAGCTTCAACGGAATCGGTTGGGGATTTCTCCTGAGCTGCTCCAGTGGTCGGCTTCGGATATTCCCAGGATCGAGGCCGCGTGGCAACGCACTCTGGCTGCGGTGAAGGACGCGCGGGATTTTTGTCGAACGCGGGGGATCGGGTTTCGACTGGTCTATCTTGGTTCCGAGCTGGAACTCAAGTACGCGCTCGATCCTGAGAAGACTCTCGCAGAGCTGAGGAGCATGGGGGGGCCTCACCGGCAAACCGACTGGGATCTGACGAGGTCGGTCAATCGAGTCAGGGATTTCTGCGAAAAGAATGATATCCCGTTCACGTCTCTGCTGGACCCGTTGGCGCGCGCGCAGAAAGAGACCGGCAAGTTCATCTTCGGGGATCATTTCACCTTCTTCGGCCACGAGGTAGTCGCGAAGACGCTAAATTCCGCATTGCCTCCGGATTTGGATGGCGGCGGTTCGCGGGGCTCCTCCCGATAAAACGGCGCGCCCACGCCCTCGACGGCTGCCGGCCGCGCACGGAGGATGCGCGGTGGGACGGGCGTCCCACCTGTCATGTCTTGGAGACATGGATTGCGGCCGGAGTAGACAGACGGGACGCCTCTCCCGCCGAAGCCTGTTCTTCGCGTTCGGCGCCAAAGATGTCGCCGCGCTTTTGAATGGGAATACTAAGGGCTCAGGGCCACAAGGGCATCTACCGCCAACGGCGAGCGTCCTTTGATGATGAGCGGATTGACATCTATTTCCTTGACTCGTTCGTTCTCCAGGCCGATTCGTCCCACGTTGATCAAGATTTCCGCGAGCGCGTCCAGGTCTACTGGTTCCATGCCACGGACCGCGCCGAGCACCTTATGGCCCTTGATCTCTCTCATCATCTCCAGGGCGTCTCGTTTCTCCAGCGGGGCCAGTCTGAAAGAGACGTCTTCGAGAATTTCAGTGAAGATCCCTCCAAGCCCGAACATGACGCAGGGCCCGAACTGAGGATCACGGGTGAGGCCCGCCATGAGTTCCCTGCTCCCTTTGACCATTTCCTGGACGAGGACTGCCGCGCTGCCCGAGTTCATGGCCGCGGCGATCTCATCGAACGCGCTGAGAGCCTCTTGTTCGCTGCGGATGTCCAATCGCACCAGTCCTCGTTCGGTCTTGTGGCTGATTTCGGGTGAGCAGCCTTTCAGGACCAACGGGTAGCCTATGCTTGCCGCGGCCCCTGGCAACTCGTCACGGCTTTGGATGAGCGCCTCGGCGGTTATGGGAATCCTGTACGCCTGCAAGAGCTTCTTGGATTCGTATTCCGAAAGAACGGTTCTGCCTTCACTGAGCGCCTTTTCGATAATTTGCATGATCTCCTCCCACTCCACCTTTATAGCGCGCTCCCCGGCGCAGGCGCAAGACGAGAACTACTTATGAAAGCGCCGGCCGCGAAAAGCGCCCGGTCCGGCCTTCGTATGGGCTATCCCGCAACAAAAAGATAACCGAAGTGTCGTACACCGCAGTGAAATGGACCAAGACATATTTCCCTTGATTCCTGAAGGCTAAACGTTTAGAGGTGAAAGAGAAAGGCGCGGCGCGTAGGCGTCTGCGGGCCGGCTTTCTATTGCGCCGAGCATAGCCGTCCGACGTGGATGTCCCCCTGAGGCCCGTAAGAAGAACCCGATAGACATTTTTTCGCTTGCCCCCTCGGGGTCCTGGAGTATAACTCCTTTGCGGACTCCTTGGAGTTCACGGTCGCTCAAAGCAGTGTAAGATTGCGAGGGGCGTTGGCCGCGCATACAGCGCAAGGCGTTGCAGGATTGAAGCCCACTGCCGCAGTGAAAGACTCTTTTACGGCGGGCGGCGGGCAATCCGGCGGACTCAAGACGACAAAACGAATGCCGATGAGTCGCCGGATAGACGGAGGCCGAGGCAAGGCGGTTGCCATCGGCACGGAAGCCGGTTCGATTCGGCTCGGCAAAACGCATCCAGGTGAAGGAGAGGAACATGACCAAGAAACCGCCTAGACGAGATCCCGTCATTGTCTATAAGAGGGAAGACAAAAGGATGAGACCCTTCCTGCCGAAGACGGGAGGGTTCCGGTTTGGGCGAGATCAGGGGCCCAAGCCTCCTCAGAAGCAGAGGAAGCCAAAAGAGACCAAGGCGGTAATTCCGGAAAAGGTTCGGCTCCACACGCAAAACCTGGAATTGATACAGGCATTACCCTCTCCTGAGAAGGAAATTGCGAGAGTCTGCTATTTCATGTGCTTCCTGGTCCATGAGACCAAGAGCAACGCCGAACTCTTCCCGTTGAAACACAATGTGCTCGAAAAGATATTCAAGACGGGCCATCCCGGCCTGACGGCGCACCATATCCGCCGGGGAGACCGGGAGATCTATCACCTAAGCCCTGAAGCAAAGAAGAAATGGGAAGAGGAAACCGGGAGCAATAAACACCACGTGCGCATGTACCTGAGCGGCAAGTGCAAAGTGGAATACGAAGAGGGCTATTTCGACCTGTACAACTTTCACGTTGTTGTGGAGCCGTTCCGCTTCTCCTTCTACCTCCCCATTCACCAGGCGCCCTGGATGGACAAGAGGCGGGTTTCCAGGCGAAAGTTTCACTATCCGCAAACAGTTGAATATGGCCTGGTGAAAGGTCAACAGGTGACAACATCCCGCAAGGCCACCATGATCCCCTTGGATACGCTCAAGCAAGAATTGCAGGCGTTTCTCGACGCGGATCTGGGTATCTAGGGGCTGTGCGCTTTCAAACAAGCGACAATTATGAACAAGGAATGGTGGGGCCGGCGTCCCCCGGATCGAGTCCGGGGCAGGCTCTGCCGGCCCGAGCTGGTTGATATTTTTGAGAAAGATGCGCCCAAAGCCCAAGCGGCAATCGGACATTATTTTTGACACTTGCTATATTCGGCTTGGGCGCTGGAATCGATAGGCCCCCCTATCAGGAAACCCCGCACTCCCGCGATATGATGGTCTGAAGTATTTCCGACGTGCCCCCGCCGAAGAGCAGGAACCTGCAATCTCGATAGTAGCGCTGCACATCATATTCCATGGAATAACTGTACGCGCCGAAGATGCGTGTGGCCTCGTCTGCGCATCTGCACGCGACTTCCGACGCGTAATACTTTGCCATGGAAGCCTCTTTCAAAGGCCGTTGACCTTGATCGATCATTTCCGCGGTGGTGTAGGTCATAAGGTGTGACGCCCAGATCTCCGTGGCCATATTCGCGATCTTTTGCTGAATGAGCTGAAAGCTGCCGATGTGTTTCTTGAATTGGGTTCGCTCCATCGCGTACCGCGCTGATTGGTCGTATGCCGCTCGCGCGAGGCCCAAAGAGAGGGCCGCGGTCATCACCCGAATAACTGAGAGGATACGCATAAGATTCCCCACGCCCTGCCCCTCCTTGCCCAGGCGGTTCTCATGGGGAATTCGCACGTCGGTAAAAGCCAGCTCAGAGATCTCTGTGGCCCTTGTCCCGAGTTTGTCGAACTTCTTGGAGACATACAACCCGGGCGTGTCGCGTTCAATGAGAAAGAAGTCCAGGCCCCTGAGCCCTTTATTCTTGTCCGTTTGGCACAGCACCGTGAAGAAATCGGCTACCGGAGCATTGGTGATCCAGGTCTTGGAGCCGCTGATCACCCACTCCTCCGCATCCGGCCGGGCTGTGGTCTTCACATTGGCCAGATCCGTGGCCGCGTCCGCCTCGGTCAGCGCGAAGGAAGCCACTTTTTCTCCGCGTATGGCAGGTTTGAGCAGCCGTTCATGCTGTTCGGGGGTGCCGTACTCAAAGAGGAAGTTGGTCCCCATAAGGCATTGCATGGCGGTAAACGCGGCCACGCTCATTGAGCCGCGGGCAAGCTCTTCCACCATGATGCAAAACTGGGTGGTGTTCCCCCCGGCGCCGCCGACCGACCTGGGATAGCGGATCCCAAAAGCCCCGGTCTTGGCGATCTTGTCAAACATCCATCGGGGGAACTGGTCTGCTTCGTCCATTTCTCGGGCCTTTGGAATGATCTCCTCGTCCGTGAAACGAGCAAAGCTCTTTCGGATCATCTCTTCTGGTGTCGGTCTTGGGATCTTATTCACCGGGGCTCCTCGCCAAATCCAATCTCTGGGTCTTGGAGGCCGCGTCTAGCGTTCTCTCATCGCTCTGGTCAACGCGGGCAGAATCTCGAAGAGGTCCCCGACGATCGCGAAATCCGCAATCTCGAAGATCGGGGCGTCCGGATCCTTATTGATAGCCACGACATACCGAGAGCCGTCCATTCCCGCCTTGTGCTGCACCGCGCCGGATATGCCGCACGCAAAGTACACCGCGGGTCTCACGGACTGGCCGGTTTGCCCCACTTGCCGCGTAGCCGGCAGAAATCCTTCTTCCACCACCACACGGGTGCAGGCCATCTCTCCCCCGACCGCGTCGGCGAATTCTCTGAGAACCGAAACACCTCGGTCGGAGCAGACAGGACGTCCGCCGGCCACGATGATCTTCGCGGAAGCCAAGTCCACGCCTTTCTCCTCGGGCAGCACGCACTCCAGGACCCTGGTGAATTCACGGCACGCGGCCATGTCTACCTGAGCCACCGAGACTTCGCCTGTGCGTGAAGAATCCGCTGGGAGCGGCGTCATGATCCCCGGGCGCACCGTGGCCGTCTGGGGCCTGGAAAACCGGGACACGATCGTTGCCATGATGTTGCCGCCAAAAGCAGGGCGTGTCTGAAGGAGTATCCTCTCGTCCGGATCGATGGTGAGGCGCGTGCAGTCCGCGGTAAGTCCCAGTCCAAGGCGACGCGCCAGCCGGGGCGCCATGTCCCGTCCCAGATGGGTGGCCGCGATGAGCAGGATATTCGGCCGATGCTGCTTTACAAGTTCGCTGAGCGCATGGGTGTGCGTGCAGGTCTGATAATATGCGAGCGAAGGATCATCCACCAGAATACAGCGGTCCGCGCCATGATGAATCAGCCGTGAAGCTTTCTCCTTAAGATCGTTTCCCAGAACCGCGGCGACTACTTCTTGGCCCAGCTCGTCCGCAAGGCCGCGGGCGCACCCTAAGAGTTCAAACGCGGACCGATGGAATTCGCCGTCATGCTGTTCGACAAAGACCCATACCCCGCGGCGATCGCTGAAGTCCGGGACTTCGGGAACGGGCATTTCTCCGAATAATGCGTCGAACTTGCACGATTCCAAACATGCGCCGCAGAGGGTGCACCGATCCTCGATCCATCGGGCCTTCTTGTCCGCCATCTCAATGGCCTGGTACGGACAGGCTCTTGAACACATGGTACAGCCGTTGCACTTTTCCAGATCGATGACGATCGCGCCCATATCACTCTCCGAGCCGGATTTCCTTCTGACGCAAAGCTTCTAACAATTCCGCCGCGATAACCGTGGCCGAGCCTTCCAGGCGCCGTGTGTCACGGGCGCCTTTGGGCGTAAAGGTGCGCACCACGTGGGTGAGGGACCCAGCCAGTCCCACATCCTGCACTTTGACGCCGATGTCCGCGGCGTTCCACACCTCAACCGGTGAGCGTTCCGAAGTCGCGGCCAGGATACCTTCCACCGTAGGGTGTCGCGGCTTATTGAGCGCTCCGAGGACCGTCACCAGCACAGGCGTGGGAGCTTCTATATGCTCGCAACCGTCTTCAAGGGCGCGTTCCGCGATGACTTTCCCCTCCTGCGCGTCCAGACGTCGCACGTAGGTGAGCTGAGCAATTCTCAGGAATTCAGCTACTTGAGGCCCTATCTGGGCCGTGTCGCCATCAATCGCTTGCCGCCCGGCAAGGATCAGATCGAATTCGCCCAGCTTCCTGACGGCCATTCCCAGCGCAGTGGAAGTCGCCCAGGTATCCGCTCCGGCAAAAGCCCGATCGCTGAGCAAAATCCCGCGGTCCGCTCCCATAGCCAGACACTCGCATACGGTCTCCATAGCCTGAGGCGGTCCCATAGAAATAACCGTCACGGTTCCGCCCAGTTTTTCTCGGATCTGTAACCCGGCTTCAAGCCCATGACGGTCTTCTGGATTGATAATGCTCGCCACGCCTTCTCGGATAAGGTTGCCGGTCTTGGGGTCGATCTTCACGTCGGTGGTATTGGGGACTTGTTTGACGAGGACCACAATGTTCATTGGAAAGACTCCCGGAGAAAAGCCAAGGCTGGCCTGAGAAAAATACCGTCAACGGGGCGCGAATGTCAAGGTCGTCCTGATCCGAAGACCCTTTTGACTGAGCGCCGCAAGACGATTACAATCAGCGGGCAAAAGCCCTGAAATCGAGCGAGCCGCGCCGGCGCATGGACGAATCAGCAAGAATCTCGAACCGGTGGACCATACGGGAAGTGCTGCAATGGACCGCCGACTATTTCCGTCAGAAAGGGATCGAGTCCGCGAGACTGGACGCTGAGGCGCTCCTGGCCCATGCGCTGGGCGCGGATCGACTCTACTTGTACTTGAACCTGGATAAGCCGCTATCTCAGCGGGAAAGAGACAAATACCGGGAACTGGTGGCCAGACGAGCCCGCCGTGAACCGGTCGCGCTCATAACGGGACGCAAGGAATTCTGGTCCATCAACCTGCGCGTGCTTCCCGGGGTCCTCATACCGAGGCCGGAAACGGAACTTCTGGCGCAGGCCACGCTCGATGAAATACGAGAGCTGCGACGGCCCCGCATCCTGGACATCGGCGCGGGATCGGGCGCGGTAGCCATAGCGGTTGCGCACGAACGCCCCGACGCGCGCGTGATCGCATCCGATCGGGACCCCGTGGCCGCGCGCCTCACCTGGATGAACGCCAAAGACACGGACACGGCCGAGCATATGTCGGTCCTGGTGGCGGACCTCTTCTCGTGCTTCAGGCCGGGCCTTCATTTTCACGTGATTTGCTCCAACCCTCCGTACGTGCGTGATGACGAACTCATGACGCTTGCTCCCGAGATCGTTCAGTTCGAGCCGCGATCCGCGCTTGCAGCCGGCCCCGACGGGCTTGACGTGATCCGGGCCATCGCGTGCCGAGCGCGGGAGTTCTTGGCGGAACGCGGCGCGTTAATCCTGGAAATGGGCGCGGGACAGGAAAAAGCGGTGCGAGAGATCTTTCGGTCCGCCGGGTTGGACAAGGAGATTGCCGTCTTCAAGGATTTGGCCGGAATACCACGCGTCGTGAAGGGACGCGGTTAATGCCAAAGCACTTTCATACGGAGATCGCTCCGAAGCGGGAATGGTGGGACAGGCGTCTCGCCTGTCCAAGAATGACAGGCAGGATGCCTGTCCCACCAAGACCGAACCTCTCTCCCTTTATAGTGTTTGATAAGGATAATGGTCTATTCCGCACCCGTCACCTCGGCGAAAGCCGGGGGTCCAGTCCCGCGCGGACTCGGGATTGAATCACGCCTTTGGCGTGACTGGATTCCTGCTTCCGCAGGAATGACGGAATTACGCCGCCGCGAATCGGAGCGAATTCTCGGCAACTGGTATATAGCTATGGAAGTCTGTATGACGTACATCATCGCAGGCTTCGGCCGGTTCGGTCGATTAGCCTTGGAGCGCTTGCTAAAGCGCAAACCCGAGAGCCACATCGTCGTAGTGGATGATCGCGCGGATTTGGCCGATGTTCAGCAATTCCCCCATGTGGCAGGGGTATGCGGGGACGCGGCGGAATTCCTCATACAGTCCGCCTTTCTCGATGAAGACGACATCGTCATTCCCATGGTCCCATTCCATCTTGCAGCAGCGTATGTTCTCGCTCGTGACCCGGCAATTCGAGAAACCGCACTGCCGCCTGCGTTGGATGCCCTGCTTCCCAATCCCGTAAGGTTGAATCCATCCACAGTCACGTGCTCTCGCGCTGATTTCGTATGTCCCGACAATTGCCCTGAAGACGATGTGTGCTCGGTCACGGGTGAGCCTCGATTGGAGCCGCTGCACAAAGCGATCGAGCAGCTCAAGCTCTCTAAATGCAACATAGTTGTTCAGCGCAGTTACCAGATACTTCCCGGGGTAGGGGGGTACCCCTTTGGCGAGCTTGACCGCTTGCCTGCGCTGATAACCAAGGGAAAAAACGCGCTTGCGACTTCATGCCGTTGCCACGGGATCTTGACCGGGCTGGAACGATGAGGCGCTTCCGAAGAAATCGGGCCGCGACAACTACTCGGAGCTTTCTTTGATCACTTTGCCGGGGCACGCGAAAGAGATCCCCTGACCGTGCTTGTCGCCAATCATGATCGCTTCGATGATCGGCTCATTGACCTTTTGCGACGATTTCCACTTGACCAGGAATGACGGGAACAACCCACCACTCACGTCAGATGCTCGTATGAAGAAGTCCACGGACGCCAAAGGGCCGACCTGTCTAGGCGCGTCCAGAAACCTCCTGAGCATTTTCCCGTTTGAATCATAATAATCCGCGGAGGTGACCGTGATGGTGTGGGTTTGATCGGTGTTGCGAACACAAAGGGTTACGGCCAGGTCATAGGGGCGGCCAAGCTCACCGATACGGATCGAGGAATAAACCGGCACATAGACATGCTGGCCTTGGGAAAGAATCGAGGTCGCGCCGCAGAGAGCTTTTTCCGAGAGGAGGCCCGTCATCACGAGCGCGGCCGACAGAAGAAATGACGAAAGAGAAAGACTACTCGGCTTCATTTTATTCGCGGCTCCTCCTCCCGTTCTCGCCCCCTGACGAACCAAACAAGTCCGGCGTTTGTCACAGCAGTCTATTTGTAAAAGCCGCCAGGGGTCTTGGAGTACAGGATACCGTATTTGGCCCGCACTTCGCTATCCAGTCGCTCGGCGTCTTTCAGATCGAGCGGGAGTTGAAGCTTGCCGTCGATTTCCAGGAGCGCCTTCTCTTCGCCTTTGGCTTTGAGAGACTGAATCGTGTCGTACAGATGCGCAATGTTGATCACCTTGACGCCGTTGATCTTTTCCACCCGCTTCACGTATGAAACTGACTTGTCCAGCTCGTATTCGGGAAAAATCTCCGAAACGATCACGATCTTTTGGTGCGGCTCTTCGGGGTGGTCTTCCAGGTATTTCTCCTTAAAACTCTCCCCGGACTTGCCCAGATTCTCAATGCAATTGTACGTGAGCTCCACAAATCCGACCGCGCTGAAGATAAAATAGTTAGCCGGCGTGAAGATCTTCGGCACGAGCCTGGGGAGTCCGGGCGTCACCGCGCCGGAGATCTCCAGGATTTCGCCTTTTCGCTTTACCTTGACGGTAAGAGGGTCACCGACCTTCTTCCTGTTGAGGATCTCGCCGAAGAAGACTTTCTGTTGCAGCGGGTTGAAGAAGATGTCCCCGAAGTTGTCAATCTCGTGCCCGTCAATCTCCATCAGTATATCGTCTTTTCTCAAGCCGAAGGAATGAGGTCCTCCGCCGGGTATCACATAGTCCAGAAGGACCCCGCCCTCATCAGGTTTGAGCTTGTAGTACGCCTTGAGCCGAGGGAACATGTGTTGGACCACGTAGCGCCAACGAGGGACCTTCTCCTGATGCTCCAGGAGCGGAATCAGGCTCCTCACCAGGTTTATGGGGACGAAGTAGTTGATACGATCACTCTGCCGAATCCCCTGGAATGCCATGCCGATGACTTTGTCCCCCTTCAGCACCGGGCCTCCCGAGTTGCCGCGATTCTGTTGCAGCGAGGCCTGGACCATGAGCCAATCTTCAAGGGAGTAGGCGAACCTGCTCACCTCAATCCGGTTGACCTCTCCTTGTTCAGACTTGCTGATGCCTTCGCCGCCCAGCGGGTAGCCCCATCCCCGCACCTTGTCCCCAACCCTGAGCGAGTCGCTGTCACCCAGGTCCAGAGGCGCCACCTTTCCGTTGCGGGACTCGTACACCGCGAGATCTTCCCGCTCCATCTCCAGCACCGCGAAGTCTGCCATGTTGCAGGCGCCGATGCATTTCACCGAGTACTGACGCTTCTCGCGGCCGTTGGAGATCTTGATGCTTTCGGCCATCTCCACCACATGCGCGTTGGTAAGGATGAGTCCTCTCCGATTGGGGTAGTTCTTTTCGTCCCTGAAGAAGAACCCGCTCGCTCGCATAGTGGTGAAGTCAGGCGATTTCCAGGGCTTGTGATAATAATTGGATTTTTTTGTAGAAAGAACGCGGACTACTTTGGTCTCGATGTCTTTTTGGAGTTCGTCCGCTTGGCTCCCGATCCCCGCCGAAGCCATGAAAAACACGAATAAACAGATTACCAATCGACGCGGCATTCGCACACACCTTTCAGCCGGAACCGCTGCTCTCATGGAAAATCATGGAACAGAAGCTCACAAAAGAGTTCCGGTCATCCACATGGACAAAATCGAGATCGAGCAAGGTCCCGGCGCAGGCATCCATGCAGTGGACCATCGCGATGATGGGTGAAAACCCGCAGATCCGCCGTGTTTCATTCTCACGGGCCACGCTCCGAATGAAAGCCTCCACATCGAACCGCTCCAGAAGAGCGATCATGGACCGGTCTTTCTCCAGAGACTCCCGGACCGTGCCCTGATGAGGAGCAAATGAATCCCCGTACCGCGGCCCGATGTGGTCCAGGTCCGCGCTGGCAATGAAACAGACCGACTTGGAACTCTTTGCCAGGACATCTCTGAGTGCGGCGCAGAAACGGTCGAAGAGCCCTTTTTCCGCCTCGCTTCCCGCTCTATCGCCGAACATTGACGGGGAAACGGAGACGAGCAAAGGAAGTATCCGGAAGTCACGGCGCGCTCCCAGGACGTATTGCAGGAACACGGCCTGGAATTCGATGACGTGCTCTCCCAGGTGGAGAATCTCTTCCGCGCAAGGATCTCGGCCGAACTCCTTGGCAAGCTCTTGGAGGGCTTCCCGATCGGTTCGGACCATCCCCAGCGGAGTCTCGAAGTCAAGGGCGGTAGCCGTGAAAAGTCCTTGCACGCCTGAATGGCCCGTTCCCAGAATAACGTACAGATCGGAGGGTTGCCCGGACGCGAGCGCATGATACCCGTGAGCAAAACAGCGCCCACCCGATCGTATGTCGATGTGCGGGGCTATCAGGGCCAGTGGGCGCCTGGGGTCGGTGAAGTAAGCAAGCGGGCCGGGGCCTCCGGGACCCTCGAAAAACGATGCAAGCTGCGACCGTAGCTCCTCCGCACCCGCGGCGTAGCTTCGGCCCGCATGGGTCGCCGGTCTGAACGGACGGTTCCGATACTCCCGGACCTTGCTGTCCAGCAGCGCTTGGAACCGAGGCCCTTCCAACAGATAAGCCTCGTCCAGGGTGTTGAGCAGTCTTTCCACATCGTCACTGAAAACCAGACTGCCCGTGCGCCGAGTCAATTCCCACTGAATGTCGCGCAAAGAATGCCGCCCATCGAGAAGCGCCAGGACCGGGATCGCTTCCGTGCCGACGCAGACCATCCGCTCCATCAGCGCAAGTGGGTCCTTGAGCGCTACGGCCCGGCGGCCCTCAATCACCACCATGACCGGCTCCACATTCCTCAGTTTAGGCCGATAATCGCTGTCCGGGCTCATCGGATGGGGCGATCAACCTTCGATGAATGGACGCAGTCGGCGGCTTCGAGAGGGGTGGCGCAGCTTCTTGAGGGCCTTTGCCTCGATCTGCCTGATCCGCTCTCTCGTAACATCAAAGTCCTGTCCAACTTCTTCCAGGGTGTGGTCCGCGCGTTCGCCGATACCGAAACGCATTCGCAGGACCTTTTCTTCTCTCGGCGTCAGGGTCGCCAGCACCTTCCTCGTCTGTTCGGTAAGGCTCATACCGACCACCGCCTCGGACGGCGACAGGATCTTCTTGTCCTCGATGAAGTCCCCCAGGTGGGAGTCTTCCTCCTCGCCGATGGGCGTCTCCAGCGAGATGGGCTCCTTGGCGATTTTGAGGACCTTGCGGACCTTCTCCAGAGGAAACTCCATCTTGTCCGCGATCTCCTCAGGAGTGGGCTCCCGACCGTACTCCTGCACCAGATAGCGGGATGTGCGAATGAGCTTGTTGATCGTCTCGATCATGTGCACCGGGATACGAATGGTCCGGGCCTGATCGGCAATCGCGCGGGTAATGGCCTGACGGATCCACCACGTCGCGTAGGTGCTGAACTTGTACCCGCGCTGGTACTCGAACTTGTCCACCGCTTTCATCAGGCCGATGTTACCCTCCTGAATCAGGTCAAGGAACTGTAGGCCGCGGTTGGTGTACTTCTTGGCGATACTCACCACGAGGCGAAGATTGGCTTGTACCAGTTCGCTCTTTGCTCTTCTGGCCAGATACTCGCCTTCCCGGCATTCCTTGAGCGCCTTTTTCAGGTGACGGCCCTGCATCCCCGCCTCAGCTTCCAGCTTCTGGATCTTGCGCAGGCCGTTCTCGATCTTTTTTTCCAGCTCCAGGATCTTCTGCGCGCTGAGCGTGGTGTGCTCCTTCAGGGACTTCCTCTCTTCCACGAGTCCCTTGAGAAAAGCCACGTGCTCTCGTGCCTTCTCGATAGGCATTTTCAGCTCGTATTCCACACCGCGGTGCTCGTCTTCGGCAGCGTCCAGCTTTTGCACGAGAAACCTGAGCTTGCTCGCAATGTGGTCGATCATGTTGCTGTTAAGATTGATGCTTTTCAGGCTCGCAACAATCTGTTCCTTGTGGCTGTCTATCCGCTTCCGAACGTCCTCAAGCGCTCCCTTCGGATGGGCCCCGAGCGCGTCGCGCTCCTCGTACAGGGCCTGCAATTGCGCGTCCTGCTCCCTGATGTCCTCGATGAGTTGGAGAACTCGCTCAACCTGCGCAGTGTCGTCCCCATCGGGCATCTCTTCGTCTTCGAAGCCCCGCACGACCTCCTTGAGCCTGATGGTTCCTTTCTGGAGCTTCTCTCCCAGAGCCAGCACTTCCTTGATGGTGACCGGGCATCCGATAATGACGCTGAAAACCTGCTGCTCGCCTTGTTCGATGCGCTTGGCGATTTCCACCTCTCCCTCACGAGTGAGTAGAGAGACGCAGCCCATCTCATGCAGGTACATCTTTACCGGATCGTTCCCCCTGGCCACCGCGTCGGGCTCGGGCGCCAGTTCTTCCTCCTCTTCCTCCTCTTCTTCCTCCTCGGGCTTCTCCGCCTCGAGCTTTCTGAGCTTCTTTTCAGACAGCGGGATCTTCTTTTCAGAAGCCACAAGCTCCACGCTGAAATCAGCCATAAGCTTGGTCAGGATCTCATCGATCTGCGCGGGCGCGACCACATTCTCCGGCAGGTGTTCATTGACTTCGTCGTAAGTCAGGTACTTCTTCTTTCGCGCGAGATCGTACAGACCGCTGAACTGAATATCAGGCATTGTTGCATCGGACATATAGGGGTCTCTCCTTATTCGTTGTTCCGGACCGGCTTCGGCCGCTCAGGACCTCCCGACGGCCCCCGGCTCGTAGCGCAACCGGGCCGCTGTTCGGGGTCCGGCCTTTTTCAGCGGAGTGGCCAAGCCACGGCCATTCTTCTCAATCCTTACACCCCGCAAGGGCGCGCCGCCGCGCGCCTCTACGCGCGGGTCTCACGAATTCTTCGACAGCAAGAGCCGGAATTCCTATCCGATTGGCGGGAGCGATGGCGTCACCCCGGACTTGATCCGGGGTCCATCCCGCGTTCTGCGCGGGACTGGATTCCTGCTTTCGCAGGAATGACGGAGACGTATGCGTCGTCTCGGATAACCAATCGGACATCATTCCTGGTAACTCGTTTCAGCCTTATCTTCGCAGGCGTCGCCCGATGGTGAGCAGCTCCTGTGCAAGCCTATTGTACTCTTCGTCACACGGAATGCACCGTTTCATGCGTTCCATGATTTCCTGCTTGCGTCGTTCAATCCCGCGCAAGCACAACCGGTCAAGGGACTCATAAATGGCCAGGTCACCGTCGACTTCCGGCCTGAGGTCGTCCTCTTCGTGCCTGGGCTTCATCCAGCTCGCTACGACCGACGCGAACTCCTGCTCGTCCAGGGATCGACAAAACGCGATGGAATCAAACTTCTCCGTTCTGTCCTTGAAAGCGATCATCCGTTCCGCTATGGATCGCAGAATCGGATCCTCCATGTGCTTGACCGCTCCCCTCTCAAGGACCTCGTCCATGAATCCGTCCTTGAGCAGCATGCCCCTCACCACATCTCGTTCGGCCGGGTCAAAATCGAATAGACTCTTCCTTCCCGCCTCCGATGATGGAACGCTCCCGACGCGGTGCGGCTTCCGGGCGGTGAGGAGCTTCCGGAGACGATCTTCTCGAACGTGAAACCTGGACGCAAACCTCTCAATAAGATAATCCCTCTCCGGGGAATCAGCAATCTCACGGAGAATAGGGAGACACTCTTCCACGGCCAGGTTTCTCCCGTGTAACGACTTCAAGTCATAATTCGCTTCCAGATCTTCGATGAATACGTCGATTAGCGGGACCGCCCCGTCGAGCAACGAACGAAAGCCGTCGATGCCCAACCTATTTACCGCCTCGTCCGGGTCCTTGTGCTCGCTGAGTATTACGCAATCAGGCTCCAGGCTCTCAGCCAGGAACAGCGGAATGGATCTCTTCACCGCACGGATGCCGGCCTCATCGCCGTCGAACACCAGCACGATGCGCTGAGAGAACCGCTTGGCCAGCCTTACCTGTTCGCTGCCCAGGGCCGTGCCGAGAGGCGCGGCCACGTTTTCCATGCCTCTGATCCTCAGAGAGATCTGGTCGAAATACCCCTCCACCAAAACCAGCCGTCCTTCACGACGAACGGCCTCACGAGCCGACTCCAACCCGTAGAGGACCCCTTTTTTCCTAAAGACCGCGCTTTCCGGGGAATTCAGGTACTTCGGCTCTCCTTCGCCAAAAACACGACCTCCGAAAGCCACCAAGCCGCCGCTCAAATCAAGGATGGGTATCATGATCCGAGAACGGAAGTAGTCGTAATACCCTCCGGTGGCCCGGGGCCTTACCAGGCCGGCCGCGACCGCGTCCCCTCGATCTACGCTCGCGGCGTTCAAGCGCTCGCACAGCCCATTCCATGAGTCAGGGGCAAAACCGAGCCCCAAGCGCTGGGCCCAATCCGCAGAGACGCCTCGCGCGACCAAATAGTCCTGAGCCCGCGCGTCCGCGGTCAGTCTGTCCCGAAAGAAACGGTGGGCCACATTGAGCGCTCTGGTAATCCTCTCCTTCTGGTCATCTTTCTTGCGATCGACCTGCTCGAATTCAAAGGGCGCTCCGTAGCGGGCGGCAATCCTGCGAACAGCCTCCACAAAGGTGATGTTCTCTATCTTCATCAGAAAGCTGAAGACGCTGCCACCCGCCGCGCAGCCGAAGCAGTGGAAGATCTCCTTCTGAGGCGAGACATAAAAGGACGGGTCTTTGTCCCCATGAAAAGGACAAAGTCCGCGGTAGTCCTTTCCCGCCCTCTTCAGCTCGACGTAATCGGAGATTACCTCCACGATATCGGCGGCGGCGGCAACTTCAGCCACCTTCGAGTCGGGGATTCGCATTCGACTCCTCTAGATCAGATCCTGCATGAACTTTCGGGCAGCCAATACGTTCTGCGGGTGGTGAAGAATAAATCTGTCCGGATCACTCCGTGTCCAGATCCACGATGGTGACGCCTTCTCCACCCCGTCGCATATCTCCGCCACGAATGCCTTTAACCAAAGCATGCTGAGAAAGATAATCGCGAATCGCCTGCTTGAGACGGCCCGTGCCCTTCCCGTGAATCACGCGCACTGAAGATAGGCCGCCCAGTACTGCATCATCGAGCGCCTTGTCCACTACGGGGAGCGCGTCGTCAACGCGGAGGCCCACCACGTTCACCTCCCCCCGCGGTGTGGCAAGGGGGATATCTACCCTAATCTGCTCCATTTTCAAAGAGTTTTTTTTCGTCGGGACGCGCGGCTCGAGGATCTCCAGGTCTTCTACCGCGGCCCGGACCTTCATCTTGCCCACCGCAACCTCGGCTTGGCCTTTTTCCAGAATCTCGGAAACGATCCCATCCTTTCCCAAACGGCCAAGACGGACCCTTGTCCCCACACTGAGTTCCGGGAGTCGCTTCTCCAGCGGCACGCCCAGTCGCTGCTCAAGGTCCGTCTTGATCTGCGCCATACTTTCCCGAACACGGAGGCGTTCCTTGTCCCGGGAGTTCCTCAAGGCTTTCTGGAGTTCCGTAATACGACGCTCGGCAGTCCTTACGGCTTCACGGGCCTCTCTGCGAAACCCTTCCAGCATCGCTTCCCTTGTGGTCTGGAAGTCTTCCAACTCGTGTGCCAGCGTCTCGCGCTCTTCTTCGAGAGCCTTCCTGCCGCGCTCCACAGCCGCGATTTCATTCCGGAGACGCTCGATCAGCTTGGAGCTGCCTCCAGCAGCCTTGTCCGCGTACGATCGAGCCGCAGCGATCACGTGCTCCGGGACCCCTATCCGTTGGGCGGTCTCGATTGCGTGGGACTCTCCGGGAACATTGTAAAGAAGCCGGAAGGTTGGCTGCATGGTTTGTGGATGAAACTCAACGCTCACGTTCTCGACTTCCGGCCGTCCCAGCGCATAAGCCTTCAAATGCGTGAGGTGCGTGGTAATCACCACCCGCGCCCCCCGGGCGATCAGTTCGTCCATGATGGCCATTGCCAGGGCAGACCCCTCCTCGGGGTCCGTCGCGCTCCCCAGCTCGTCCAGGAGCGCGAGATCACCTTTCGAAGCTGTGGAAAGGATCGCTCCAATACGGCTCATGTGCCCGGAGAACGACGAGACGCGGCTGCGTATATCCTGCTCGTCCCCAATATCAGCCATGACGCGCGTAAAAGGTTGAAGCCTGACGCCTTCTCGCGCGGGGAGCATCATTCCGCAGCGAACCATGAGAGGGAAGAGACCGGCTATCTTTAGGGCCACGGTCTTACCGCCCATATTCGCGCCGCTGATCACGGTGACTGACGTGCCGGGCTCCTGGATCACGTCCATAGGAACCACCTTGGTCTCCGCATCCGCCAGCAGTAGAGGATGGCGCGCATCCAAGATCCTGAAGCCTTCCTCAATCAGTTCAGGCGCTACCGAATCAGTTGCAGCGGCATACAGGGCGCGCGCCTGAAACGCGTCCAGCCGAGAGAGAAGGTGATAGTTCTCGGAGAGCTCTTCCCAGACGATGCGGATCTCCCCCGTAAGTTCCTTGAAGATCCTGCGAATCTCCTCTCTCTCTTCATCCAGGAGCGAGGCCACCTGATTGTTCATTTCCACCACTCGGAGGGGCTCCACGTACACCGAAGCTCCGCTCCTGGAATGGTCGTGAACGATGCCGTCGAGGTATCCCTTGAATTCCGGGCGAAGCAGAATCACGTACCGATCGTTGCGCAGGGTGACATAATCCTCCTGGACCACGTGAGCCAGATCCTGATTCCCGACCACATCGTCAAGGATCTTTTGCACGTTGCGGCGAAGCTTTCTGAGCCTGTCACGGATCGCCATAAGCTGAGGGCTGGCGGTTTCCCGCACCAGACCGTGGTCGTCGAAGACCTCATTTATTCTGCGCTCCAGCGTGTGTAGAGCGATCAGCCGCGCGCCAAGCTCCCGAACCTGCGCGTACCGCTCGTCGAGCGCATCCAGTCGGTCCATCGTTAAGTGCGAGAGCGCCAGAAGATCCCGCACCGCAAGGATTTCTTCCACATCGAGGATCGTGGCGGGATTAGCCACGGTGGCGAGAATACCTTCCATCGGTAGGAGTCCTGCCATGCCCATAGAACCGTGCAATCCCACGATCTCTTTGAGTTCGCCCACCAGCGCGAGTTGTGCGCGAACGACTGCGAGATCGGCCGCGGGTTCGGACTCAAGGACCGCTGCACGGCCGGCCGCGGACGCCGCGTACTGAGCCGCTTCCTCCAGAACCCCGGGAAGTTCCAGAGCCACAAGGCTCTCTCCCACGATATCCTCGCGGAATTCTTCAATCCTGAACTGAGTTTCGGATTTCGTCATCTGCAAGAAACGGTCGAGCCTCTTGAATCAATTACCGACCATTCGCACGGGAATCCCTTCGGCAAGGAGGTATTTCTTGAGTTCCGGGATAGATATCTCCCGATAATGGAAGATTGAAGCAGCCAGGACCGCATCCGCGTTCGCTTGAACCACCGCGTCTCTCAGGTGCTCAGCCTTACCCGCGCCGCCGGACGCAATCACGGGAATACCCACCAGATCCGTGACAGCCTTGGTCATGGGAATGTCGTATCCGTCCTTGGCGCCGTCCGCATCCATGCTGGTGAGGAGGATTTCCCCGGCCCCAAGCTCTTCCACCTTTCGCGCCCATTCCAAAAGGTCCACGCCCGTCATGGTGCGGCCACCATGGATTGAGATTTCGTACCCCGACCGCGTTTTGCCGGTGCGCTTGGCGTCAATGGCAGCCACAATGCACTGACTCCCGAACTTGAGCGAGGCCTCCCGCAGGATCTCCGGGTTCTGCGCCGCGGCGGTGTTGAGAGAAACCTTGTCCGCGCCGGCAATGAGCAACTCTCGAATATCCCCGGTCGTTCGGACCCCCCCGCCTACGGTGAGAGGCATGAAAACCTCTTCAGCGGCGCGTCTCACCACGTCCAAGATGATCTTGCGTCGCTCGTGGGACGCGGTGATGTCCAGGAAGACCAGTTCGTCGGCTCCTTCTTCGTCATAGAAGCGGGCGTTTTCCACTGGGTCCCCCGCGTCGCGGAAGTTCACGAAGTGGACGCCCTTGACGACCCTGCCGTCCTTCACGTCCAGGCAGGGTATAATTCTCTTAGCGAGCATCTCGTTTTTCCGCCAGCGCGATGGCTTCTCTGAGGTCGATCTTCCCGTCGTACAGGGCTCTGCCGATGATAATGCCCACGATCCCGAACTGTTCAAGGGTCAGGGCATTGCGCACGTCTTCAAGGGCAGAGACGCCTCCGGAAAGGATCACCGGCGTGGAGACGCTCTCAGCGAATTCGCGTGTGGCTGCGATGTTCGGGCCCTGCATCATACCGTCCCGTTCTATGTCGGTGTAGATAAAGGCCGCAGGATGGCGCCCGTCGTACTGAGCAGCCAATTCCGATGCTCTCATACTGGTGGATTCGGTCCACCCCTGGACCGCTACCCAACCGCGGCGCGCGTCGATGCCGATGGCGATCCGTCCAGGGAATTCCGAGAGCAACTCCAGCGCTCTCTCCGGCTCCTTGGCCGCCATAGTGCCCAGAATGAGCCTGTCCACACCCATGTCCAGGCACATGGCCGCGGTGGCTCTATCCCTCACCCCGCCCCCCAACTGAACGGGAATCCGCACCGAAGCCGCGATCTTGCCCACCAACTCCAAGTTCACCGGCGTCCCCCCCACCGAGCCATCCAAGTCCACCACATGAATGCGCGCCGCGCCGAGCGCCTCCCACTTTTTTGCCTGTTCGGGGGGGGCGTCGCTGAAAATGGTGGAAGAATCCATCTTTCCCTGTCTGAGACGGACGCATTTCCCATCTTTAATATCTATGGCGGGGATAAGGATCACGGCAAGTGTCCCATTCTGAATAAAAAAGCCCCCTCTCGGGGGCTTTTTTTCCCTATCAGAGTAACTATGCGTTGTTACTCAACCGGCAGATAATACACAAACGGCGGCCAAGGAACGATGAACTTCCACATGGGAACCGCAACAGGAATGGGGGGCGGTCCACACATCGGCCCGACACACGGCGGCATCTGCGGCTGAGGAAACTGCATATTCACTTGAATGCTGGTGGTCATCTGCTTGGGTTTGGCTTTCACTTTGGGTGAAACCATCTTCATCGGCGGACAAGCCACGCCAACACACGCTGGAGCAGAGGCCGGCATAACCGTCGGTTGGGGAGCGGCTACCGTCCCCGTCTCAGTCCCGGCCCATACCATGCCCGCCGCAGCCACGGCGACCAGGATGAATCCGAGAATTGCTAGCTTCTTGACCATACCCTCATCCTCCTTTCGCAAAAATCATTATATCGTAGTTCTCTAAACTGGTTTTTCTCACACAGCCCTTACTTCTTCACCTTCATCGGCATGGGCGGAGGCGGACAGGGCATAGGCCCGCACTTGGGCTTCACATAGTTCGCCTTCACGTACACGCAGCGCGGCACGTCCACGGTCTTGCAGCAGGGACCAGCGAGCTTCCAGAAGTGCTCTTTCTCGATGCCTGTCACAGGAACCAGCCACTCATAGCGACCAGGAGCGACGGGAGTGGGCCAAGCCTGCGGGTTGGTAAGGAATGGTAGAGGGGTACGCGGCCACGCGATCCCCGCCAGGTAAGGAGCAACGACTCTCACTTTCCTGAGCTGGGCCGGAACCGGCGTAATCGTCTCTCTCACTACGGAATACTTTGAAGATGCTGGGCCGCCAACACACGGAGGGCCCGGAGGCGGCATGTAGGCAGCGCCACCGGGAGCCCCACCGGCAAAAGATACCAGTGTGCTGGCGCCGCACAGCGCGAGAACTAAAAGGCTCAAAAGAACCAAGCGTTTAACCATACCCTCAATCCTCCTTTCAACAGTTCCTCCCGATTTGTGGTCGGGAGCCCCGTAAAAACATTCCCGGAAAACAACCATATAGTCCGGAATGTATTCTTTGGTAACAAATCACCTGCGAAATGTCAAGCTATTTTTTGCCTGACTCCCTAGCCAACAGCGTCTCTCAAAGTCCGGCTGGGTCTTCCTCGGTCCAACCGCTCCCCAAGACACCGCTTCTTCAGGGAGTCCCTCCCGGGACTACCCGAATCTCTCAAACCAATCTACGATCCACGTTGCTTAGTACGAATTCTCTATCAAATGGCCGCAGGCAAGTCAACGTTTTTTTTCGCGCTCCGCCGTATGCCTTACAGTCATCCGGGAGCGAAAAAAAACTTGACCGGCGCTCGCCGGGATTTATCGCTTTGAAAATCCCCCGGCGCCCCCCTTGGAAAAGGGGAAACGCGTTAGGCGCCTCCCTTTCCGGAAGAGGGGCGGAGGGGATTTGTCCCCGGATAACCGGATGACTGCAATAGGGCTAGATCATGCCGTATCCGCCATCCACGCACAGGACTTGGCCCGTGACGTAGTCCGATTCGGGCGAGGCGAAAAAGACGAACGCGGGCCCTATATCATCGGATTTGGCGAATCGCTTGAGCAGGATACGATTCATATAAATCTCCCTGAGCTTCTCGTCGGACCGGATCTTCTCGGTCATGTCCGTCTCGACGATCCCCAGAGAAATCACGTTGGCGCAGACATTGTACCGGGCCATTTCGCGCGCTACGCTCTTGGTGAAGCTGAGAATGCCGCCCTTGGCCGAAGCGTAGTTCACCTGACCCACCGTGCCGACCAGTCCCGCCACGGAACTGACGTTGATAACCTTCCCGTAGTTCTGTTCCTTGAAATAGGGAAATGCCGCCTGAACGCAGAGAAAGGGGCCTTTCAGGTGCGCGTTCACCACCGCGTCCCACTCCTCTTCAGACATCTTGTGCAGCATAGCGGGCCTGGTGAATCCGGCGTTATTCACCAGAATGTCCAGCCGGCCGAAGCATTCCTTCGCGGCCCGCATCATCTTTTCCACGTCCGATCGGGATGCCACGTCGGCTCGCACTGCCAGCGATTTCCGGCCCATTGCCCGGATCTGATCGACCACTTCAAGCGCGGGGCCTTCCCCGGCTGTGTAATTCACCAGCACATCCGCGCCTTCTTGCGCAAAGGCCAGCGCTACCGTGCGCCCGACCCCACGACTGCTTCCCGTTACCACAGCCGCTCTGCCGGCCAGTTTCATGATACCTCCTAAGAATTTCTTTATTTCTGTTCATGGGTCGGGCCCATCAGGATCGCCCTACCCTCGCTGAATGCCGTAGGGAACCTTCCACAGCGAAGAAGCTCCCCATACGTAGGACCAACCCGGGGCGCTTCATGACGGAAACTTTCATGGGAACACAATGACGAGGAACGCGTAGTTCCGGAAGGGACCAAGTTTATCAGGCGGGCCTGCAAAAAAAAAGCCCCGATTGGGCATCGGGGCGTGAAAGGAGGTATGGATATGGGTTATCGTGTCTTTGGGCGAACCGCGCATCTCGCCGCACGGGCTGCCAAGATGCGGTCAAAGAATGAGATGGTTGCGGTTTCGCAGTTCACATAACCCTTGAATAGTAAGACACGTCGAACCCCCCGAAAGTTCCCTTTCCGCCCGCAATTGCCGCCCGAAAGCTCATCGTGGACTCTACGCCGAGGGGATGGAATCGCGCAGTCCAGGAGAGCGACAAACGACGCTCCTCATGACGAAGCTCATGGGGAGGCCGACCCGATTCAGGGAGCGTAAACCACCACCAGGAGCTTGGACTGGCGCGCGGAGAGATTCTTGAGCGTATGGGGCTGGCTCGACATGAAGTGGAGGCTGGCGCCCTTCTTAAGCTCATGGCCTTTCTTCCCCACCTGAATCTGAACCCGGCCCTCGATCACGTAGACGAATTCCTCGCCTTCATGCTGGTACTCGACTCGTTCGTGCTCCTTCTTGGGCTCCAGGGTGATCAGGTACGCCCAGAGATGCTTATCTTCAGCGCCGGGGGTGAGATTCTTGTACAGATACGCCTTGGTGCGTTTGCGGTAGCTGCGGGCGCGTTCCTTTTTCTTCTCTTCCGCGAGCAGTGTTGAAGAGTCCACCGCCAGAGCTCTCGATATCTGGATGAGCGCGCCTACGGGAGGAGATATCTTTCCTTCTTCGATCTTCGCTAGATAGTCCGCGTCATACCCTGTCTTCTTGGCAAAGGCGTCCAGATTCATCTTTTGCTTTTTTCTCATGTCCTGGATCCGTTCGCCCAGGCTGCGGCTGGAACGGGGTTTCGTCGGCATTTCTCTTCTCCTGCGCCTTTCGGGCCATTAATAAGCGTCCGGTCTTTTTCCACCCTTGTACTTTGTGAGCTCTCTGGCTATCACCAGTCTCTGTATCTGGTTGGTGCCTTCGAATATCTGGGCCACCTTAGCGAACCGCATGTACATCTCCACGGGATAGGATTTCATGTACCCAGCGCCGCCGAGGATCTGGACCGCGTCGGTGGTGACCCGCATCGCGGTGTCTGTTGCCAACCGCTTTGCCATAGCGGCTTCCATTACGCTGGCCTCCCCTTGGTCCATGAGAAACGCGGCCCGATAGATCATCAGCCTGGCGGCTTCTATTTCCGTCACAAGGTCTGCGAAAAGGAATTGCAGACCCTGGAAAGAGACTATAGGCCGCCCAAACTGTTGGCGCTTGTGAGCGTAGTTCAGGGCGTAGTCTAAGGCTTGTTGGGCCAGTCCCACGGAACAAGCCCCTATGCTGATCCGGCCCCCGTTAAGCGCGGTGAGGGCCATATTGAAGCCCCTTCCCGTTTCTCCCAGGAGATTCTCGTCGGGGATGAAGCAGTCGTTGAAGTGTAATTCCGTGGTGGGAGACGAGTTCATGCCCATCTTGGGCTCATGATGTCCGAACGAGAAGCCCTTGGCGCCCTTTTCCACGACGAATGCGCTGATCCCGCGAGCCCTCTCCTTTTGCTCCGAATCCGTGCGCATCATCACCGCGTAGACGTCTGCGACCCCCCCGCTGGTCACGAACAATTTTGTCCCGTTGAGCACGTATCCACCGTCGGTCTTCATCGCGGACGCGCTCAGGGCCGCCGCGTCCGAGCCGGCGTCAGCCTCGGTCAGTGAATACGCGGCCAGTTGTTGTCCCGCGGCAAGGGGCTTGACCCATCGTTCCCGCTGCTCCTCCGAGCCGTACTGATAGATGAGATTAGTCACCATGTTGTGAACGGTGAGGCACACCGCGGTGGAAAAACATCCCTTGGCCAATTCCTCGAATATGAGGCACGCGGTGAGCCGACCCACGCCGGTCCCATTGTACTCTTCCGGGACGTACAGCCCGGTGAAGTCCAGGCGCCCCATCTTGGTGAAGACGTCTCGGGAGAATGTCGCAGTCTCTTCCCATTCGCGCGCATTCGGCTCCAGTTCCTTGAATGCGAAATCACGGGCCGCCTTCCTGATAAGACGCTGTTCGTCATTGAGCTTAAATTCCATACGCCGACTCCGGTTTCCGACAAGCGATTTGAAAATCCGTGAATCTTCGAGAAAGGTCCTTGAAGCTTGTTTCCTGCCACGGCTCAATCAAACACCAGCGCAGACCCTCGGCACGGAAAATGTTTGACGACTTCGTCGCGGCGGACGTATCTTCGGCCCACGGCCACCACGATGCGGCGTCATGCGGAATTGATCGGAAACCGCGCCGGTATTCTGCGAAGGGGATTGAACGGTCCGGCGGTTTCATTATCGGCAAACGACGAAACGCGTCAACAGGAAAAACATGGTATTCCATATTGTGAGAGGGTCTCTATTTAATGAACGCTGATGAAGCATTGATCAATCTGGCCGAAAGCCTTGGTGTCGAGCGGAAATACACGGACAACTACGGGGTCACGCACCGTGCGGATCTGGAGACCGCGCTCAGAATCCTTGAGGCCAAAGGGATCGCCATACCCGACGACGTGGCGAAACCCTCTCTCGCCACCTTGGTGGCCTGCGCCGGAAATCCGCCGGAGACGTTCACCGTTTGCATTGAGCCGGAATCAACTGCGGTGGCCCCGATACCGGACGTTGATGAGATCACCGTCGCGCTGGTGCACGAAGAGGGCCAGGAGCGGCTGTTCTCCCGGGCCCGTGAGCAGATCTCCGTCCGTGTTAGTCAGGATACCGGCCTCATTCACGTCTCCGCGCCGTTCCCCACCGATCTCCAAACAGGGGTCCATCGGACCCACATCCACGTGCGGCGCGGTGAAAAGCTCCACTCCTTTCCCGGGACCTGGATCGTTTGCCCATCCGCCGCATACTTGCCTGAACCGCTGGAGAGCGGCGCGAAGATTGCCGGGGTCAATGTGGCCCTGTACGGGATTCGATCCCAAAGGAACTGGGGCGTCGGCGATTTTTCAGACTTGATGGCGTTCGTGGACTGGGCTGCGGATGACCTGACGGTTGACTTCGTGGGTTTAAACCCTCTCCACGCGCTGTCGAATCGGGCGCCGTACACCATCAGCCCGTACCTGCCTTCCAGCCGGTTGTACCGGAACTTCATCTACCTGGATCTCACGGCGATCCCGGATTTCAGCGAATCCGCGGCGGCTCGCGGTCTCGTGAAGGATCCCAAAACCGTTCGTCGTATCGAGCGGCTCCGCAATGCGGACCACGTGGACTACGAGGGTGTGGCGGCCCTGAAACTCGAAGTTCTCCGTGAACTCTTCGGTTCGTTCATGGACCGGCACAGTCCGCCAAGGGCCGGCAGTCCACGGTGGGCGGAATTCATGGCATACGTGGAATCGCAGGGGGAGTATCTGAAAAAGTTCGCGGTCTTCTGTGAGCTGGAGCGTCGATTCATCTCCGAAGACCCGCCTGTGCACCTGTGGCGAGAATGGCCCGCGGGTTTGCGCGAGCCGGATTCTCTTGAAATCAAGGCATTTGCCGACGAGCGTGCTACGGAGATTCTCTTCTGGAAGTATCTGCAATGGCAAATCGAAGAGCAGCTCAAGCGCGTGCAGGAGTACGCGCTCTCAAAGGGAATGCGCATAGGTCTGTATCATGACGAGGCGCTCGCGGTGGATGTGAACGGCGCGGATAGCTGGGCGCTCCAAGACTTCTTTCACCACGGATGCAGGGTCGGCGCTCCACCCGATGCGTTCGCTCCTCAGGGTCAGGACTGGGGCTTCCCTCCACCGAATCGGGAAGCCATCAGACGCGCGGGGTACGCGCCGTTTATCCGAAAACTCCGAACCAGTTGCAGCCACGGCGGCGCGGCGCGTATCGACCACGTGATGCAGGTGCGCCGTCTTTTCTGGATACCTGAAGGTCGCACGCCCAAGGACGGTTTCTACGTCCGAGACTTCGAAGACGACCTGCTCAATATTCTCGCTCTACTGAGCCAGGAAACCCGCGCCGTTATGGTGGGAGAGGATCTGGGAACCGTGCCCTACGATCTCAGAGAGAGGCTCATGGCAAAGAGAATTTTCTCTTACCGTCTGTTTTATTTCGAACGAGACGGCGAAGGCAACCTGATCCCGGGCCGGAGCTATCCTGAAAACGCGCTGGTCTCGATCAGCACTCACGACCTGCCTACCCTGGCAGGGTTCTGGAGCGGCGCGGACATAGACGTCCGCAAGGAAATCGGACAACTGGACGATGAGACGGAACCGCGCTTTCGGCAGGATCGGGCGCTCCACAAGGAGAAGATCCTCCAAAGACTGACGCAGGATGAGCTGCTCAACCCTCACGCGGCTCATCTTGCCTTTGAATCGTCGGCCCCTACAGAGGAGCTCCACACCGCGGTCCTACGATTCCTGTTCGAAACGCCCTCGAAGCTGGTGGCGATCAACCAGGAGGACATATTCCTCGACAAACGGCAACAGAACTTCCCGGGGACCACCTCGGAGCGCGCAAACTGGGTGACCAGGATGCTCTACACCGTGGAAGAGCTCAGATCGCATCCGGACGCGGTCCGTGCGACCGAGAAATTCAGAACGCTGCTCCGGCGGTCGGGACGCGCATCGAGGTAGTTGTCGGTAAGCCTTCAATTACGAGGCGCGATGGGACTGCTCAACTGGTTACACCTGGTGGTAATTACTGAGAAAATCCCCCTGTGTCCCCCTTTACAAAAGGAGGAAGGCGTTCCATACCCCCCTTTCCTAAAGGGGGCGGGGAGGATTTGTCTTCGGATGTCCGACTAGGTACACTGTCGGCGTCGCACCTATTCGAGTGAGTCATCAAGGTGGGTATGGTGTCGTCGAATCACAAACAAGGGAGGCTGCTTTGACGAGCCACATAAGTTCTTACACGATTTCTCAAGAGGTTTTTGACCGCTTTCCCGGTTACGTCCGTGGCCTTGTAATCGCTCATGGAGTGAAGAACGGCCCCTCATCCGAAGGGCTCATTTCGTTGCTGCGCGCTGCGGAAGATGAAGCCCGAGGCCGACTCAACCTTGAAACTCTGGCCGAGCACCCTAAGATGGCTTCCTGGCGCGAAGCGTATCGGGCTTTTGGCGCGAAACCCAGCAAATTCAGGCCGTCCATCGAAGCTATGGCTCGACGTGTGCTGAGAAATGAGCCCCTGCCCTCGATCAACGCTCTGGTGGACATCGGCAACGTGGTCTCCCTGCGGTATCTTGCGCCTGCTGGCGGCCACGCCATCGACACGCTCACCCAAGACATCGAGCTACGGCCTGCTCGTGGAGACGAAGAATTCACGCCGTTGGATTCGGACGAGGTCGAACACCCGGCGCCCGGGGAAATCATCTTCGTGGAAGGCAAGACTGTTCTAACCAGGCGCTGGACCTGGCGCCAGGCCAAGCACACCCTGGTGGTTCCCGAGACCACCGCGCTGGAAGTCAACGTGGACGGGCTGCCTCCGGTTTCCGTGGAAGAGGTTCAGGAGGCCTGCCGCGAGATTGCCCGGCTTATCGAGAGGTTCTGTGGAGGAAGCGCCAGGCTGGACATGCTCAGCCAAGAAAATCCTCGCGTGGAACTGTATCCGGCTTAGGATTCGGCTTTGCTGGTTCGGCGTCATGTTCGCGTAGGATGCGGTTCCTTTGCGTCCCGCGGGGTCACCGCGTCCTACAAGACTGCCGGTCATAACTTGGAGAGAATCACCGCGCCGGAATAGACAGGCGAGACGCCTGTCCCACCGAACTATTTCCCCGCCTTCGGCCGGCTTCCGGAAGCACAAGGATTCTAAAGCGGCTCCATTTTTTTTGGGACTCGAGTAGAACGGCCGTTATCTACGCAGAGCTTGATGGTGCGACCCAGATGCTCGGCAATAGCGCGCACGTCTGCGCGCCAGCGATCCGCCTTGCGGATGGCTTCCGCCTCCCAAGGGAGCCACGAAGCGCGCTTCTTGACGAGAATCGCTGCTTCCAGCTCGGCGGGCACCGGACATTCCAACGGCTCCATCCCTTCCAAACCGTCCCCGTTGAGGAAATCCTTCACCAGCTTCATCTGACGGCGGTTGAGCCTGCCTCTCAATTCGGCCAGAGGCCATTCATCGAGATTGGCGAGGCGTTTCTTGAGCGAGTTGTTTCTGTCCTTACAACTGATCAACTCTGACAGGAAGCGGTAATTCTCTCGAAACGGAGCAGGTATGCACGACAGATCGGTTTCATGGGCGGTGTGATCGGGCTTCATCGCGACTCCCTGCGGTTTTCTTGGTGGGGCAGCCTGAGCGCTCGGCGCGGGGTATGGTCCCTGGAGCTGCGCCAAACAGGCGTCGGGAAGATGCGGTAACACCTTGCTCAAATATTGTCAAGTTTTGGTTTTATTTTTTCTTATAATATGCCGAAAAAATAGTGCGAAATATTGATAGCAAGTCCTGCGCATCGTCGCCGCGTTCCGGGCAGAGCGCCGAAGGGTTCCCTCGAATCCCGCATAGGCGTCATGCCGGTGGCAAAGATGATTTCCGTCCGGCCGCGAGACGAGTATTCCAAGGGGATTCAGCCGGGGAGCCTTTGTTCGTCATTCCCGCGAACGCGGGAATCCGGAGATTGAACACGCGGGCAGTCCACGACCTTGCGCCAAGTCCTTGAGACTGGATTCCTGCCTTCGCAGGAATGACCGACAGACGAACAGCTAGGCCTTCAGTTAAGGCTTGAGCCGGAAGCGGAGTCTTTTCATTCCGACCGAGGTCCTGATGAGCCCCCTCGATACAAGTCCTCGTGTTGCTTGAGCACATTGGGGTCGATCTTGATCTTGCCTTCATGCTTTTTCATAAAGTTCTCCAGGTGCTTCCTTTCCTGGTAAGAGAAGACCGTGGTTTCAATGGCGCCCACGATTCGTTCCCCGTGTGGGAGCTCACGGACGAATGCCACTCCACTCATCAGAGTGGTCTGGCCCACTCTCCAGCCGTGGATGAAGCAGCCCAGGATCACCCCGAGGCCGGCCATGACCCCGAACCAGACGAGATACTTGAGAGCTTTCAACATCCTGGGACCTCTCTCGCTCCGACCCGGGCAAGACCCGGGTGTGAAATGAACAGAGCAGTCAGCGAAATCCCCGTCAGAAATAGATAATTGCCACGCACGCGGCCAACCAGACAACCGTGCAAGCCAACAGGGGAGGATCCGTGAGCAGCATCGTCGTAGGAGATCCCCCTTCTTCTTTGTGATAAACCAAGAACATGTACCGAAAGATGCCGTACGTCACCAACGGAATGGTGAACATCATCTTTTCCGATTCAATTCCCGTTTCAGGGTTCCCTCGCACGGAGTACAAGCAGTAAAAGATGAACGTGGATGTGGTTACGATCAGCAACAACTGATCCAGCAGTTGCACACTGTAGTTTTCCAGCACCGGCCTGTGACTGATCGCGTTGTCGTTGAGCAAAACCACTTCGTGGCGGCGCTTTCCCAAGGCAAGGAGGATCGCGAGCGAAAAAGTACACAGGACAAGCCAACTCGAGACGGTGACCGCAATCGCAGCAGCGCCGGCCAACACCCGGAGGAGGAAGCCCGAGGAAATGGTCAGCACATCCAGGATCACCAGGTTCTTCAAGCCGAAAGAGTATGCCACCTGGATCAGCAGATAAGCGCTTAGGTACATATGGCACGCGAGCGGGGCCTTGACCGCGGCCGCGATCCCGAAGACCACGAGAAGCAGCGCCACCATAGCTGTCAAAGCGGCAGCGGGCGAGATGTCTCCTCGAGCCAGGGGCCGGTTCTGTTTGAGAGGATGAGCCCGGTCACGTTCCATGTCGGCGTAATCGTTGAGAATATAGGTGGCTGATGACGCCAGGCAGAACGCTATGAAAACTCCCGCCACCCGGACGATGTCTTCCTCCACCATCAGGTGAGCGCTGAAGATCAACGGCATGAAGACAAAGCCGTTCTTCACCCACTGGGTGGGCCGCATGAGGTGTGCGAGCGCTACGAAACTGCTCATAGGTTGTGTGAGGTCCTTATGATTTGGCGCAGACCGGGGCCCGCGCCGGCAATCATCCCTAGCACAGGGTGAGCGGCCTGTAAACGGATGGAGCTTGAGTTGCAGCATTCGTTCGATTATCCGAGGGAAAATCTCCCCTGCCCCTTTTACGTAAAGGGGGTATGTGCCCCTGTGTCCCCCTTTTCTAAAGGGGGACACAGGGGCATAGGCGCTAAAATGGAGAGCCCGCAGAAGATACCTTGTTCCCCCTCACCCTGCCCTCTCCCGCCAGGGGCATAGGCGTTCAAATAAGAAATCAGCCCCTTTAATTACAATTGGTTATCACCATCCCGCTTCCCTCTCCCGTCAAGGGAGGGGGAAGGGGGAGGAAGATAAGGCATTGTTATCACGGAGGCCGATTCCTTATTTGAACGCCTATGGGGGAAGGGGGAGGGTTATAACTAGTTGAAATCATACGCACCCAACCTTTAATTTAACGCCTATGGGATACAAGGGGATTTTCGAAGCGATAGAACGC
>VGSG01000036.1 GCA_016875095.1 Deltaproteobacteria bacterium | reverse complement strand
CCGAGGCTGTTGAGGCGGGGACGCAGAAGCTGTCAAGCCAGGTAAAGGAGCTTCTGGAGAACAAGGTGGGCAAAGGCGCCGTTGACATTCGCAACGTGGAGATGGTGGGTCCCAAAGTCGGCAAGGATCTGCGCGAAGCGGCCGTGTGGGCTACCGTCCTGGCCCTGGGAATGCTCTTGATATACGTGGGGTTCATGCGCTTCGGCGTGAGTATGGCGTTGGGGGCCATCCTCTGTCTGATCCACGACCTCGTCATCATCTATGGGCTCTTTGTGTGGACCGACAAGGAATTCAACCTCACTATTCTGGCAGCCATATTGACGGTGATCGGCTACGACGTGAACGACACTGTGGTCGTTTGCGATAGGATCCGGGAGAATCTCGGACTCATGCGAAAGACATCTCTCGGGGACATCCTCAATACCTCCATCAATCAGACGCTTTCCAGGACTATTCTCACCGGATTGGCCACTCTCCTGGTCGTCGTTGCGCTTTTTTTCTTGGGCACGAATGTGCTGGCCGACTTCGCTTTCGCGCTCTTTGTGGGAATCCTTCTCGGTATGTTTTCGTCGATCTTCGTCGCTACTCCTCTGATACTGGCTTGGGATAGGTTGGTCCCGGTGAAACGCGTGTAAATTCTAACTGCCTCCCCGCTGATGGGCCGCATCATAGGACATGAAAAAGCGCTGAAAAGGCTTGAGAGAGCCGTGGAACAGGCACGGCTCGCGCACGCGTACCTCTTTGCCGGACCGGACGGTCTGGGCAAGAAGCTGGTCGCGCTGCGGTTCGCATGTATGCTCAATTGCCCTGACCGGACTGAAGACGAAGATTGGTCGTGTCCGGTATGCCGACGGATCGGCGAAGGAAAGCACCCTGATGTCACATTGGACGAGCCTGAGCGGGGCATGATCCGTATCGAACGGATCAGAGAGATGCATCGGTTTTTCAAGTACGCCCCGATTGAAGGAGCATACCGAGTCGCCATCATTGACGACGCCCATCTGATGAACCGCCAGGCTCAAAATGCCCTCTTGAAAACCCTCGAGGAACCGCCTTCGAATCGCGCGCTCATTCTGGTTACGGCCAAGCCTGCGCGCTTGCTGCCCACCGTGCGGTCGCGATGCCAACGGATTTCCTTCCAGCCCTTGCCGCTTGAGCCGCTCGCTGAGTTTCTCGTTGAGCGGCTCAATATCCCGACCGAGAAAGCCCAGTCACTCGCCGCGCTCGGAAACGGAAGCGTCGGTCGCGCTCTGGAAATTCACGGCCGAAATTATGCTGAGTTGAAGGACTTGATGATGGATCTCCTCCTCCAACCGGGGAAAGAGGGCATACGCGCTCTTCTCGAAAGCGCTATCCGCATTTCCTCGGACCGTGAGGCCGCTTTGGACGCCATTGAGATCGGAGCGACGATCATCAGGGATATGATCTTCCATAAGATGGAACTCGACGAGTCCGACTTCATCCACAGGGATTCTCTTGACAGAATATCTTTGGGGGCTCAACATCAGGGCTATGAGGAGTTACTCGCTGTTTACGAAGAGTTGAGTCGAGCTTCAGAATTGATAGAATCCGAGATCAATGTGAATCGCAATCTCGTGGTAGACGTGATGCTCCTCAAGGCGGTCCGCGCCTTGGCCGGGCCCGGCATGGGCGCGGTTCAGGAAGCCCGCAGAGGAACCAGGTAATGGAAGACAATCGGCAAAAACGGGATACACCCTACCTTCCCCGATCGTACGGAGGCAAATACAGAGATAGATCGAGCGACGAAACTTCGTCCGAGACTGGAGCGATCCAGGACGCGGCGAATTCCCAGCCGCTGGAAGCAGGCGCCGAAAGCGCCGATTTGCGAGGAGATCCTTCGGGCAAACCGCTGAGCGGCAGTTCTTCAGCTCCGGCGCACTGCGGGACGACGCCGGAACAGTCAGAGCCCGAAGAGATATCGGAGCCCTCGGTAGAGACTTCAGCTTCGGAAGAATGGGTATTCGAGGCGCCTTTGGCAGAACCGCCCCCTGAAACGGCGCCGCGAGATTCCCCTCAAGCAGCTCCCCGGCCCGCGCCTCCCACAGAGGCGTCAAAGATGACGGTGAATGTGGTGGGCATCCGTTTTGAAAGGGCCGGAAGGATCTACAATTTCGACGCGGCGGACTTGGATCTGTCAATGGGCGAGCCTGTGGTCGTGAAGACGGAGAAAGGTCTGGGCCTCGGAATAGTGGCCACTCCGCCGACACGTCGAGAACTGGACGCATCTCAGGTTGAATCGTTGCGGAAGGTTCTCAGGAAAGGCGGGAGGGTGGATTTCGATCAGAAGGCCCGGTGCGTCCATCGAGAGGCCGAAGCCCGCGCGTATTGCCTAGAACGAATCGATGCTATGGGCTTGCCCATGAAGTTGGTCGCCGTGGAATGCTTTTTCGACGGCAGCAAGTTTATTTTCTATTTTACCGCAGAAGGTCGAGTTGATTTTCGCGAGTTGGTGAAGCAACTTGTAGCGCGATTCCCGGTCCGCATCGAGATGCGGCAGATCGGGGTGCGACACGAGGCAAAGATGCTTGGCGGAATCGCCTGCTGCGGCCAGGAGCTCTGTTGCGCGCGGTTCCTCTCCGAATTCAGGCCGGTGTCCGTTAAGATGGCCAAGAATCAGAACCTGTCTCTCAATCCGACCAAAATATCGGGGTGTTGCGGACGGCTCATGTGCTGCCTGGCTTATGAGCATGACATCTACGAGGATTTCCGACAGGATATGCCAAAGCTGGGCAAGCGGGTCAATACTCCCAAGGGCGCAGGGGTTGTCCTGAAGTACAACCCGCTTTCCGAGACCGTTTCAGTGCAAATCGACGACGAAAGCATCATCGAGGTGAGAAAGGAAGATGTCCGGTATGAGGCAGGGACGCGACCAGGCTCACCCGCGGGGGAATAGCGATTGCGCAGAGGTTCGCGCGGCTCGACCCGACGGGGCTTTCAGCTTGCCTTCGAGAGCCGAGTGACGTAGTTATGCCTCTCGGGCTTGGTAAGTGACAGTCTCACCCGATCGTAGGAAGCTCGCATATCAGATGATTTCCCAAAGAACTTCGCACAACAGGGCATTTCTTTTTTGGTTCAGATCCCGGGACTTTCATTTGGCTCTGAGGTTTTCTCGGAGCGGTTTTCGGGCGTGGGCCTGTTTGGGTGTTTTGGCGGTTGCCCTGTTGTGTTGCGATGGGGTTCTCGCCGGGCCTGTGTTTGATCGGGTGGGCAAATCCGGGACGGTTAGATTCGGTGTTCCGTACAACCGCATACCTCAGGGTTTTCTTGATCCCAACGGGCAACTGGTCGGCTTCGAAGTGGATCTGGCCGAGGAAATGGCCCGCCGCATCGGCCGAAAACTCGACATGATCAAGGTTGGTGACCGCAATTGGGGAACGCTCCTTTCCGAGGGCAAAATCGACGCGGCCTTCTGCAGGGTCCGACACACCCGATCTCTGGAGAGCGCGTTTGACTTCTCGGTGCCCTATTTCTTCGATGCGCCACATATTCTGGTGGTGAAAGGAAAGGTCAAGAACCCGGCGGAGTTAAAAGGCCAGAAGATCGCCGCGGTCCAGGGCACAATCGGGGAAAAAGAGGCGATGCGGATTCTCAAGCTGGCCGGGGACGAGGCTGCGGAAAAGAATGTGGTCTCGTACCCGGATCGGCCGTCGTGTTTTATGGCCCTTGGACGAGAAAAGGTTGCCGCGTGGATCGATTCGGGCATGGTTCTGCTCGAATATGTATCCCGCAAGTCGGGCCGATTCGAATTGCTGCGGGCGTCAGAGACGGTGGAAGGGATCGCGGTGGCATTGCCTCAGAATGATTCGGCCTGGCGGGATCTGATCAATTTTACTATTCAGGATATGGCTTCAGACGGCGCCTTGAAGAAGATTTACCAGAAGTGGCACGGCCCTGATACACCCTACGCGTTCCCTATGATGCGTGATATCGAGATCTGGCCCGATTGAGCGCTCATCACGAGCCCTCGCGGGCACAGGTTCTTGCCCAAGGCCGATATTTGCACCGACATACAAGGCGCACAGCCAATTTCCGACAAACGCATCGGCGCTCTTCATGAAACGAGTTATTCTCGGAACCGCTGGACATATCGATCACGGGAAAACCGAGCTGATCCGCGCCTTGACCGGCATAGAGACGGACCGACTCAAAGAGGAAAAGGAGCGCGGTATCAGTATTGAGCTGGGATTCGCGTTCCTCGACATCGGAGATCAGGTCCGTCTTGGGATCATCGATGTTCCCGGGCACGAGCGGTTCGTGCGCCAGATGGTGGCCGGTTCGGGAGGCGTGGACCTGGCCGCGCTCGTTGTGGCCTTGGACGAAGGCGTCATGCCCCAGACCGTGGAGCACCTGGACATCCTGAGCCTGCTCGGGATTCGCAAGGGCCTGGTCGTGCTCACAAAGCTTGACCTCGTGGACGAGGAGCTGGCCCTCCTGGCTGAAGAAGACGCGCGGGATCTCGTAAAAGGCACGTTCCTCGAAGGCGCGCCGATGGCGCGCGTCTCCGCGCGGACCGGTGAAGGACTCGACGAGCTGAGGAGAATCCTATCGGACCTTGCCCTTCAAACCGATGATCGTCCTGTGCACGGCCTTCTACGCCTCCCTATCGACCGGGTCTTTACGCTGAAGGGGCACGGAACCATCGTCACCGGCACTCTTATTTCAGGCACGATCAAGGTGGGCGATGAAATTGAGATCTTGCCCGGTGGGAAGCGTTCTTCGGTCAGATCGCTTCAGTCGCATAACCAACAGGAGGAGCAGGCCTTTCCCGGAGAAAGGGCCGCAGTAAATCTTCGAGGACTGGAGCCGTCAGACCTTGCCCGCGGAGACGTGCTCACCCACCCGGGGGAGTTTACCCCGACGTACATCGTGGATGTGCGCCTAAAGGTGCTTGCCCGTTCACCCATCCCCATCAGGAATCGGCAACCGGCGCGCCTCCATCACTACACCACGGAAGCCGAGGCGCGAGTAGTCTTTGCCGACCGGGAGATCGCAGAGCCGGGCTCAGAAATTGTGGCGCAAGTGCGCGCGGTGTCGCCCATCGTGCCTGCGGGCGGCGATCGTTTCGTCCTTAGGGCTTTGTCTCCTTCCGTGACGCTGGGCGGTGGAGTAATCCTCAATCCTCGCGGAACCAAGCTCCGGGCTCGCTCCGCCAAAGCCTTCATGGAGCTGGACTGGGAAGACTCCGCCGGAGTGCTTGAGACCATGGTGCGAGGCGCCGGTCTGGACGGAATCACCAGGAGCGAACTGCTGGGGCTCACCGGTATGTCCGGGAAGGGCCTCGATCGAATGCTGGAGCACTTACGAAACGCTCAGAAACTGGTTCGATTCGATCCCGGCGACGATCGTTACGTGCACCGCGGCCTGGTGGACTTGATGCGCAGGAAGATACTCTCGCGGCTTGAGGCTTTTCACGCTCAAAACCCGCTCAAAGAGGGTATACCTAAACAAGATCTTCGATCCGCCGCAGGGGGCGGCGACAAGCTCTTCAAAAAGGTATTGGAGATGCTCAATGCCGGCGGAGCGATCGTCGACGAAGGCAACACCGTCCGGTCGCCCGACCACAAGGTTCAGCTCAAAGACGAAGAAAGAGGGCTCAAAGAGAAGCTCCTCAACCTGATCGTCACGGGAGATAATGCGCCGCCCGTAGTGAAAGATCTGACCGAAGTCGCGGGCGTGGGAAGTCGGCAAGTGAAGGCAATGTTGGACCTCCTGGCCAAGGAAGGAAAAATCGTCAAAGTCAAAGAAGATATTTACTTCTCGGCTGGATTCATTCAGGCGATGAAACGTAAGCTTGCGGAGTTCATAAACAAAGAAGGGGCACTCACCCCGTCTCAGTTCGCCGCGGTGACCGGGTCATCCAGGAAATACAATATTCCGTTGCTTGAATACTTGGATCGAGAGCGGTTCACCATACGGGTCGGCGATCAGCGGGTGCTGAGAGGTTCAGGAAGCTGAGGGGACGTGGGCAGCTTGGCATAGAAATCGGCTACCGTTCTCAACCGTTCAAAACACGCTGTCCGCTGCTCGTCGAAACGCTTGGCTGAGGCAGGGCTTTTCTCTTTCACGTACTGAACCAACGCCCAGGCTTCATGGTCCAGGCAGGCGTAACCGCCGTCAAGGATCGCAAGGAGTTGTCGGTCCACCTCTGCTATTCGAGCATCCGACACGGCCTTGATTTTCGCGCGGATGATTTGTACTCTTTTCTGAACGTTTGTTACGTGATCCACGGCCGTCTGTTCATCGATGATACCGGCCACAAATGCGTCCGCGGTGGCTCCGATAAGCAGGAATGCGTCATTAAGGTAGGCTGTGGCCGTTTCGCCAAAGGCATTGAGGAAGACGGCCCAATCTGCGCTATGCGCGGACGGGCAGACAACCAGAAGGACCACGAACAACCAGATGAATCTTTTCATCAGAAGCCAACCTGCTAGCGCAAAATAGGCGTTTCGGGCTCTCGACGGCACACTTCATACCATGCGGCCCGGGAGGAGACAATACCTTTCATGAGAATTCTACTCCAGACCTGTTGCGCTCCGTGTCTTGTTCATCCGTACGCGGAACTCACCTCGCAAGGGATCGAGGTCACCGCGTTCTTCTTCAATCCCAATATTCACCCCTATTCGGAATACCTGCGCAGACTTGACGCATTCAGGATCTATACCCGGGATCATCGAATTCCCGCGCTGGAAGAAGACGGCCCCGACGGCATGGAAGAGTGGCTGCGTGAAGTGGTGTATCGAGAAGCGCAGCGGTGCCGAGTCTGCTTCCATATCCGAATGGACAAGACCGCTCGCCTGGCTGAAGCCAAGGGGTTCGACGCGTTCTCCACCACTCTCCTCTACAGTCGCTTTCAAAAGCACGATTTGCTCAAAGAGATTGGTGAAGCGGTTTCCGAACAACATGGCATCCCCTTCCTCTATCAGGACTGGAGATCAGGTTGGAACGTAGGCGTGAAAGAATACCGCAAGACAGGACTGTACCGCCAGAAATACTGCGGCTGCGTCTACAGCGAGAAAGAGCGCGCGGCAAAGATCATACTCTAAAAGACAAAACCGCTTTTTGTCCGCGGCCTCCTGGTGTATAACGAACAAGATTCAGGAATTCCCAACCGCATGAGACGCGAATGGTCATGACGGTCTGCCGTAAAGCCCGATATCGGAAACTGGTATGGTGTCTCCTACTGGTCGGGACGCTCGTGTTCGCGGGCCGGAACGCGGCGCCCGCTGCGGAAGCGCGTCCTTTGCCCCCATCGATTGGGAACGCCTCCTGGCTTATGGTCAGCCTCTGTCCCAGAAATTATTCAAGCGGCCAACGGCTTTTTTACCTCATCAAGGAACTGAGCGGGGACCATAACGGCGCAATCATGCACTTTTCCCGGGTTACGCCGGAGGTGGTGGATGCGATGCAACCCGATTTCGTTGTCCTCGGGCCCCAGGGAACTCCGTGGTG
Organism: Deltaproteobacteria bacterium; assembly: GCA_016875095.1. Classification (GTDB taxonomy): domain Bacteria; phylum Desulfobacterota; class Desulfomonilia; order Desulfomonilales; family Desulfomonilaceae; genus VGSG01. Next base: position 30,141 of record VGSG01000036.1, on the reverse strand, counting down.
TCAGTACACGGGGACGGACGGAGTGGCCCTGCAGAACTTCCTCTGGACGGTTCCATTCATCGCAGAGCAGTTGAATATCCCCATCCTGGGTATCTGTGGAGGGCATCAGGCTCTGGCGATCGCCTTCGGCGGCAAGGTAGGGCCTATCAGGGGTGGGCAAGACGATTGCATGCCGTACGTGCGGGAGCGTCAGACAGGGCTCGTTGAGCTCACTCTTACCACTCCCGATCCCATCACCCGTGGATTGGAAGCTCGGGTGCAAATATCCCAGAGCCATTACGACGAGGTGAAGGTGCTCCCTCCGGGTTTCGTCATCCTGGCCTCGGATAAACTCAGTCCCATGCAGATTATTCGGCACCCCTACCGACCGGTGTACGGAGTCCAGGGACATCCTGAGAGATTCCGAGCAGAAAGCCCGCATGGAGCGGTATTGATCCGCAACTTCATCGAACTAGCCCGCACTCACAACCAAGCCATGCGCCACGCGTTCGTGAAGGCCGGCGCGGCTGTGGGAGAGGCCCCGCCTCGGCCGGTGGTATCCCAAGCCCCCGCTGGTGAATAATCTAAAGCCCTCATGGCAAGTCCGTTGTGGCCTTCTTGTCTAAAGCCGATCGCACAAGGGCGGTGCCGAGGCGTCGGTGTAATAAACGACGCGAGATGTTACTATCTTGGCAAGTTGAGCAAGAGATAGGAGGATGATTTGTGAGCGAGTTCACATACTCCAACTGGGCTCGTGAGATGGAGGTTTACGGGTACGATTCAATGGTCAAGAGCCATTGCCGTATGTGCCACGGCGGGTGCGGTGTGCTCGTGTACGTAAAGGACGGCAAGGTCAAGAAAATAGCGGGTGACCCGGACTGCCCGATAAATCACGGGACATTATGCACGAAAGGTCTGGCTTCCACCGAGCTTGTTTATCATCCGGACCGCCTCACGCACCCGGTAAGGCGCATAGGTCCCAAGGGAAGCGGCAAGTGGGAACGCATCACATGGGACGAGGCCCTGGACACGATTGCGGAACGGATGTTGCGTTATAGGGATTTGCACGGCGCGGAATCCGTAGTATTGGGGTACGGCACCGGGCGAGAGAACGAGGCGGTCATCTATCGCTTCGCCAACCTTTTCGGGAGCCCCAATGTGCTCACGGCCGGTCATTTTTGTTACGGCCCTCGTATCGCCACCAGCATTATAACGTGCGGTTCCAACCCCATAGTGGATTACGAAAACCACCCTAAATGTATCATGGTTTGGGGCAATAATGTGGTTATCAGTAATCCCGACTGCTACAAAGGCGAACCCTTTTCCCTTGCGCTGGATGAAGGGGCCAAGCTCATCGTAGTGGATCCGAGGCTCACACGGGCCGCGGCGCGGGCAAATGTATGGCTGCAACTCAGGCCGGGCACGGACGCTGCGCTGGCGCTCGGAATGTGCAATGTGATTGTCAATGAAGAGCTTTACGACAAGGATTTTGTTGAAAACTTCGTCCACGGGTGGGAACCGTTTGTGCAACGGGTGAATGAGTACCCCTTGGAGCGAGTTGAAGAAATAACATGGGTTCCCCGAGATAAGATCAGAGAAGCGGCAAGGCTCTATGCCACCATTAAACCCGCCGCAATTCAATGGGGAGTCGCCATCGAACAACAGATCAATTGTGCGGACAATGATCGAGTATTGATGCTCCTCATGGGGATTACCGGCAATATCGATAGGATGGGAGGTCAGGTATTGTTTAGGCCTCCCAACATACGAAACGTGGGTCAATTCGGCGCGCACGGGATGCTTCCCAGGGAACAGAGAGACAAACGTTTGGGCGGCGATATGTTCCGCTTAGCCTCACGGTTCTCGATCATAAATCCCAAATGCGTCTGGGACGCGATTCTTGAAGAGAAGCCTTATCCGGTAAAAATGCTGTTCTTCATCAGTTCCAATCCGGTCATGACTCGAGACAACGCCAAAGAGGTATATCGTGCGCTCGAAAAAGCGGACTTCATGGCGGTCGCGGACTTCTTTCTCACGCCGACCGCGGAATTGGCCGACATTGTCTTGCCGGCCGCGACCTGGTTGGAAATGGACTATATCGCGGATTTTTGGAAACGACACGGTTACATTCTGCCGCGACGAAAAGTGATTCAGGTGGGAGAATGCCGATCGGACCATGAAATGCTCAATGACCTCGCGCATCGCGTGGGCATGGGAGAGCACTGGTGGGACGACTTCGAGAAGGCTCTCGACTGGATCTTGGAACCCGCGAAGCTGAAGTGGCGGGATTTCAAGGAAATGGACTTCCTACGGGGCGAGGTGGCGTACGAAAAATATAGGGAAGAGGGCTTTTCGACCCCCACGAGGAAATTCGAGCTCTATTCCACTGTCTTGGAGAAAATGGGCTACGATCCCTTACCTCAGTACCGTGAGACTCCCGAAAGCCCGTACAGCGCTCCTGAAGTATACAAGGAATATCCTTATATTTTGATTACCGGCAAGAGACTCCCGGGGTTCTTTCATACCGAGAATCGCCAGGCGCCGAGTCTGAGAGAACTCCACAGAGACCCGATCGTGGAAATTCACCCTGATACAGCCGGGAGAGAGGGCATCAAGCAAGGGGATTGGGTGGTCATTGAGTCACGTCGCGGGCGGATTAGACATAGGGCAATGCTCTTCGCAGGGTTGGACCCGCGAATTGTGGCGGCGCAGCACGCCTGGTGGTTCCCGGAGAAGAAAGATCCGGGACACGGTTGGGCTGAATCAAACGTCAACATTCTGACCGATAATTCCTACGAAACCTGCGATCCTGCTATGGGCGCGAGTTCCGTGAGAACACTTCTCTGCAAAATCTATCCGGAGAAGACCTGAAGGAGACCCCTAAGATGAGCAAGTATTCCCTTATCATAGACGATGAGCTGTGTTGGGGATGCCGAACGTGCGAAGTAGCCTGCAAACAGGAGTACGAGCACAAGATCAAGTTCATCCACGTCCAAGAAGACGGGCCGCGAGCGGTGGGAAACGAATTTATATACTTCCACCGACCCACGGTCTGTAGGCATTGTGACGAGCCTCCATGCGAGGGCGCTTGCCCGGAATCGGCGATTTCCAAGCGGGACGACGGAATTGTGGTTCTCGATTATGATACATGCAGTGGGTGCCGAAATTGTATCGACGCTTGTCCCTATGACTCCGTAGGCTTCGACGAGGAGAAACAGATAGCCCTCAAATGTAACCTGTGTCATCATCGAGTGGACCGCGGGCTGATTCCCGCGTGCGCGGACAATGTGTGCTTGGCGCACTGCATATATTTCGGCGACCCTGCGTCAATCCATGAACAGATCGAACGGAAAAGACGTAAGAGACAGACAAAATAGCTGATTCGCGCCTGAGAGCGATAAAGGGGCGATATCAAATCTCTCTCCGCGCCACGGGATCATCGAGAACTTCTCTCACTCTTGCAGCCAGATCATCGATCGTGAAGGGTTTCTGCATAAAATGCACACCTTGATCCAAGACTCCTCGATGCACAATGAAATTCTCCGTGTAGCCCGATATGTAAAGGACTTTCATCTCCGGGCGAGTCAGCGATAGGTAGCTGCACAGCGACTTACCATCCATCTTGGGCAGGACCACGTCCGTTACGAGCAGATGGATCGGGCCGGTGTGATTGGCGCTCAGAGCCACCGCCTCGTCAGGATCTGAAGCCGGCAGGACCGAGTAACCGAGCATTGTGAGCGCTTCTGAGACCAGATCTCGAACAATCTTCTCGTCCTCTACCACGAGAACGGTTTCGGTCCCGGCGGAATGCGCTTCAGGTCGTGGTTTCATCAACTGTTCGACCGACTCAGCCTCTTCCAGGGGGAGGTAGACCTTGAAGGTGGAACCGCGTCGCAATTCGGTATACACGGCGATGTGACCCCGATGCTGCTTCACGATCCCATAGACCGTGGAAAGACCGAGCCCGGTGCCCACCCCCTTATCCTTGGTGGTAAAGAAGGGATCGAAGATACGGGAGCGGGTCTGCTCATCCATTCCCGCGCCGCTATCGCTCACGGCAAACATGATGTAGGGCCCCGGCTCCAAGTCGGGAACCTTCTCCGTATACTGCCGATCCAAGACCACGTTGGCGGTCTCGATGGTCAGCTTCCCTCCTTTGGGCATCGCGTCCCGAGCGTTGACGACGAGGTTCATGAGTATCTGTTCGATCTGGCCCGCATCCGCTTTGACCGTTCCGAGAGAGGGGGTCAAGACCGTGTTCAATTCAATGTCTTCGCCGATCAGCCTCCTGAGCATCTCCTCCAGATCGGCGATAACGTCGTTCAGGTTCAGCGCGCTCACGTTGAGCACTTGCTTGCGGCCGAACGCCAGGAGCTGCCGAGTCAAACCCGCGGCTCTCTCGGCGGCTCGACCGATCTGGGTCAGTTTTTCAATAAAAGGGCTGTCACTGGGCATTTGCCGCCTCAGGATATCCGCATACCCTTGCACGGCAGTGAGCAGATTGTTGAAGTCGTGAGCCACACCACCCGCGAGTGTGCCGATGGCCTCCATTTTTGTTGCGTGGGTTAGCTTTTCCGCCAGCCGCCTCTGTTCCGTGATGTCTCGAAAAATCCCTCGGAAGCCGGCCGGATTCCCCGCCTCGTCCCGAATCAGAGCCACGGAAGCCGAGACATGCAATCTTTTCCCGTCCTTTCGGACGATTTCGAACGAAAAGCCCTGGTTGGGTTGGCCGGTTTGATACACTTCATTGTACCTGGAATATACCTCCGCGGCGTCCGGCACGACCACGAAATCTCGATAATTCCTCCCTATGAGTTCTTCTCTGCTTGCTCCCACGATCTCGCAGAGCGAATCGTTGACCAGGGTCAGATTCCCCGCCAGATCCACCTCGTGGTAGCCATCGGCTATAGTTTCCAGGATAGTCCGGTATTTCTTCTCGGATCTGCGCAATTCCTCTTCCGACTGGTAGCTGACGGTGATGTCTTCGCACGCCACGATATGCTCACCGGTCGGGAGTTGTACGGATCTAAAATGTATGATCTTATCGGAGCCGTCCTTGCACTTGACGGTGTATGTCCTGGGCCGGCTCTCCCCAATGGGAAATCTTTCCATGTCTTCGAACCATGCTCCGATAACTTGTTTACGGTACGCATCATCCGGGTAAGCATTTCTAAGCCACGTCCTTCCATTGGGGACTTCTTCCGGCTCATACCCGAACAATTCCACGAACTTGGGGTTGATGTATTGAAACGCGCCGTCCTGTCGCATCATGACTATGCCGAGAGGAGTATTATCCGCTAGGCTCTGAAACTTCCGTTTCTCCAGGAGCCCCGCTTCTTCCGCTCGGCGACGCTCCGCCATCTCTTCTGTGAGTCGGCTGTTGGCCTCGAGGAGTTCGGCGGTCCGCTGCTTAACTCGCAGCTCCAGTTGGTCCCGCACTGCCCTCAGCGAGTCGATGAGTTCCGTCTTACGCAGTCTCAGACGGATCGATTCCGTTATGAGATTGTGCGTGGACCACCCTATCCTCAGGAGGAAAAGGACGTACGTTACACCGATCACTCCCAGCATGATGAGGACAGGGGACCCCGAAAGGACCAATCGACCCAGGAGAGGCGGCAGAACGAAGAGGATTGAGCTTAAGTACGCTTCTTTGACGGGCGCATAGTTCGCGGCCGCCGTGGCTGCCACCGCAGCCAGAAATACCGCTATACCACACTGATGGGGAACGCTGTCCGGAGGCCAGAGCCAAATAGCCGTGAAACCCCAGAGAAAACCCGAGGCGGCCGATCCGAGCACGAACAAGTTCTTCCACCTGCCCGCCTTCTCAGGCTGGGGCCTCTCTTTCCGATACCTCCACACCAGGAGTAGACGCAGCGTGAGCACGCTCAGGGACAGGGAGAGCCACGTGATCGACTTCCATTGCGGTATCTGCCACCAGAGCGAGACCACAAGGATAATTGAGCCCATCGCACCAGCGTACATGCCGGCCGGGGCCTGAGCATAGAGCTGCTCGACCTGACCGGCTCTTATCGCTACCATCCGAGTGTCTCTGAGCCCCTCCAGCGAGGCTTCAGGATACTGCTCTTCAGTCACTTGGTCTCCTTCATCAGGTCTTTCCAGGGGATCCGCTGCCGCGGCGACGTTCCAGACTCCTATTCAAACATCTGCGGTTATAGGGCAGGGGCGCAGGTCTGGGGGATCGTGTGTCGCGTCACGTCCCCTCGGGATTTATCGCGTCCGGATAGATACGGTATACTTCGATATCTCTGTCAAAGCCCTTGAGTCTCACACGGTCGGGGCCTTCGCATTCCACTTCTTGTTGAAGAAGATTCCTGGTTCTCGCGCTCATGATTAACCCACCAGCCGGGGCAATGGCCTGGAGTCTCTCCGCCACCTGAACCGTTGACCCGACCACGGTATACTCCACCCGCCGTTGGGAGCCCAGATCGCCCACCACGACCGGGCCCGTGCTGATCCCGATGCGAATCTCGATTCCATTTGCGAACCCGTTGATCCCAGAGCTCGCGTATCTTTGATTCAGCTTGATCATTTCGCGCTGCATCTCCATGGCCGCCAGCACGGCCGACTCCGCATGGTTCTCCACGGCAATGGGTTCCCCAAAGAAAGCCTGAAGGCCACCCCCGAGGAATTTGTCAATCGTCCCCTCATGCGCAAAGACCGCTCTTGTCATGGCTTCAAGGAAATCGCTCATGAAACGGTGCACATACTCCACATCCACGGTCTCCGCGACGGTTGCAAAGCCTTCGATGTGAGCTACCACGACGGTCAGCTCCTTGCGTTTCGCCGCAATGTCCAGCTCTTTCCCGCCTTCCAACAGCTTGGTGACCAGTCTCGGGTTCAGGTATCGTTCCATGACACGCGCCGCCTTGGCAGCCTTCATTTCTATGGAGACCGCGCGGGCTATCAATGAGATTGCCGCCGCGGGAACGAAGATAATGAGCGCTTCAGCCAACGGAACTTCCCAGCCCTGGAGCACAAAGCAAAACGAAGCGGCGGCCAATGCAAGCGCACAGATGAGCACGGCTACCAGGGCGCCGATTCTCCAGCGCACCCTTGCCGCAGTCACTGAAAAGATCACGGTCAGCAAGACGGCGCCGCCCAGCACCCAGGGGATGGCGGGGATTTGGACAATGAAAGCTTCGTTCAGAACCGTGTTCAGTGTGTGGGAATGAATTCGGCTCAGCGGCGTCTCGACCGAAACCGGCGTCACGCCCACATCCGTGTTGCCGGTAGCTGTGAAGCCCACGATGACGACCTTGTTCGCGTACCGGGACTTCCGTGACGAATCGGGCTTATCTCCCAACAGATCCACAACCGAATAGTGAGGAAAACCTTCCCACGCGTCCCCCCAGCGCACCAGCATCATTCCCTTGGGATCAAGCGGGATCCGCGGGCGCTTGGAAGAGTCGTCAAGCACGATTTCGCCCGCATCGGTGACACCGATCCGTTGTGGCTCAAGCTTCCACATCGCTTTGAGAATCGCTAAACTCAGACTCGGAATGTAGCGGTCCTCGAACTTCACCAGCAGCGGCGCTCTACGATGAATCCCGTCTCGGTCAGGGCTGACCTTCACATGTCCGACGTCTTGGGCGTCAATTATGATTCCGGTCAGTGGGACGTACGAGTCCTTCAAGCGCGCCACTCGCGGGAGCAGACCCGCCCCCGGGCGCCTCAGCTTCCAGGACTTATCATACAGCGCTTCGGCGCGATCGGAATTCTGATCCACCGTCAGTTTTTCGGCCGGATCGTAGGTTATGCCGAGCCCCGTGGCGGCAATCACGTTCCCGGCCTTTTTCATTGATTTGAAAAGGGCCTGGTTCCCTTCGGGGCTTTTTCCGGGAGAGCAGAACAGAATATCGAAGGCCACCACCGTTGCCCCGAACTCTGCGAGCTTGTCCACGATCCTGGCGCTCAGGCTGCGATCCCAGGGCCAGGGGCCGAATTTCATGATGGCCTCGTCATCCACGTCCAAATGCACTATGGAACGATGATACGCCGGAGGCGGGACACGATTCAGTTTTACGTCGTAGATCATAAGGTTGAGCGTTTCGGGGAACTCGGGATAATAGTAGATCAGCGCCAACGCGACCAGACACCAGAGCGCGCCGATGGCCGAGTTAAGAATCCTACCCGATCGTCTGCCGTGAAACTCCTTTGGGCGCTCCGTCCGGGGAAGGTCTTCCGGTTGTCCTTTCGGAAGAACGAGCGGTTGAGCTTTCGAGGGTTTTGCTCCCTTCGCAGGTCGAGGCGCCTCAGCCTTGGCCGGTTCGACCTTGGCGCGCCGATCTGGTCCCACGGCGGAGGGATCGAGGAGCTGTGTCGCGGGGATCTCGAGCAGTTCTATTGCTACGGTCGCTTGAACCGCGTGTTTGAGCGACGGACGGGAATCGACCTCGCCCTGTGACACGGCGCCCATTCCCACGAGCTTCCTAAGCAGAGCTCTGAGCTGCGGTTCGGTGATCCCGTACTTGAGCATCAGGCCCGCGTCATCCATGCCCGAACGGATGTCGTGGACCAGTTGTTTTGCGCTTATCTTTCGCGTGGACATGTACGACTCCAGAAAAATGGGCGCCCATCAGTATATCAGTTCCGGGACAGTTTGGAACCGGATTTCTTGACCCCACCATTGTCCGGTTCCGTATTTCGGCTGTGACGAGCGCCGCAAGATCCTGGCGTTCCGAGTCCCGGCCTTGACGCCCTCTCTCCTCATGTGGCATAGGATCTGACCATAGGGCAATCGAGTCGCCATATTGGATTGGAATGGCGGCATATGTGTGCCCGGATGAATTGTGGGGGAACTCTTTCGGAATCTTCCCACACTATAGTGAACGGCATTGAGATTTGCGCGAAAGGTCACCCTCCCCCTTCCCCCCCATCAAGGGAGGGGTCATAAAACCATCTCCCCTGGCGGGAGAGGGAAGGGAGAGGGGGATTCCGGCTTTATCCAAAGGCGCAGATCTCAACGCAGCATTCTATATCGGCAGCCTTGACTGGGTATCCGTAATTGGGTGGTAGTCCACCCCGCACGCTTTGTTCCCCAGGTCGCGAGACATGGAGAATTCGCGATGACGAGAGAGGAAGCACTTCAAGCCTTGGGACTTGCCTCGGGCGCGCTCCCTTCGAGAATAGAGACCGCGTACAAAGAGCGACGGAAAAAGGTGATGGACGAACTCCGGGCTGCGACCGCGCAGGATGCCAAGACCCGCCTCCGGCGAGAGTTGGACTCGCTGGAAGCTCTGCGAAGAGCCGCGTTGCAGGTGGATGGGCATCCGGGAGTCCCGTCGGAGCGGACGTTCACGGAGGAAGCTCCTTTCCAAGAAAGTTCGCCGATCGCCGCGGTCTCTCGCCCGGCCCCGGCCCCGCCTCTCGAGCAACGGCCTTCCCCTCCTGAAGAGCCCACCCAGGCATGGGAACAAACGAGGTTGGATGCCGACCGGCCCGCTCCGGCCCCGCGACTTTCGACGAAGCCCGCCATGGACCGGGTGGAAATAGGGCAGGTCCTTATGGACCGGTACGAGGTGCTCGACCTGCTCGGCGTCGGGGGCATGGGCGCGGTCTATCGGGCGTACGATCGGAACTTGGGCAAACAAATAGCGATTAAGGTCCTGCTCCCGCGCTTCTTGGACAACGCTGTGGCTCGGGAGCGATTTCTTGTGGAAGCGAAAATTTCCGTGGCTCTGAGCCATCCCAATATCGTGAATGTGTTTGACCTTCAGAGAGAGGGAACCTTCTTTTTCCTCGCCATGGAGCTGCTGGAAGGACATTCGCTCCGCTCTGAACTGAAGAAACGAAGGCTACAGAAGACCCGTTTCAGTATCCCGGAAGTTATGCAGGTAGCCAAGTCCATTTGCGATGCCCTGGTGTACGCCCACCAGTACAGTGTGCACCGAGACGTGAAGCCCGAGAACGTGTGGCTGTGCAAGGATGGAACGGTCAAGCTCATGGACTTCGGTATCGCCAGGATGCTCGATTCCGACCACGTCACGATGACCATGGCGGGAACGGGCACCGCGTATTACATGGCGCCCGAGCAACTCAAGGGTTCCAAGGACCTTGACCATCGAGCCGATCAGTACTCGGTCGCAGTGATGCTGTACGAAATGCTCACGGGCGATGTGCCCACGGGACGCATGGAATCGGCTCGGAATCTCCGCAGCGACGCGCCCAAGAAGATGTCCGCGGCCCTCGACCGGGCCCTGTCGGTCAAGCCGGCCGAACGGTTTTCCTCGATGGATGAGTTCTTACAAGCATTCTCCTCCGGAGATCCCTCCTGGAAAAAACTGATCGACATCTGGACGCTGGTAGGATTCGTTCTTTACGCCGGTCGGCAAGAATTCTGAGCTTTTCCCTCACTTCGCTCGTCGTTGAGCGGCTAGACCCTCGCTCGCACAGAATTCCACAAATGGCTTGATGCGAGCGTCAGTGGTCCTGCTGTCCCAATAGAACCAGAACGGCAGAACCAACGGGTACGTCCTGTCCGCGCAGGTTTGCAATGACGGCAATACGGCCGGGGTTTTATCATCCAGTTTTATCGCGATGGCTTTCACTTGCGGATTCAGCCTCAGGACCGGGCAGATTCCGATCGGCAAATCTGTCGCGACGGAGCATATCTTGACGATAGTGGTCCACGTGTCGACTACGACTGCCTTTGGACCAAGAGGCTCGTTATGAAGAGCCGCCTCCTGGAAGAACATCGCGCCTCCGGATTCCGGCACTTTCCTGGTGAGGGCCCGTATAGGTTCAGCAGGGCCACCCACGTCCCGCCAACTGTTAAACTCTCCAGTGTACATCTTCTTCACTTGGTCGAGAGTAAGCTCACTCACCGGGTTGCGCACGTGAGTGATCACCGCCAATCCTGAATAGCCGATGAGCCTTGAATCCAGCTTGATCCCTTGTTCTCGCGCTTTCTTTTGCTCCTCAGGCTGGAGCACTCGGCTGAGCATGGCCACGTCCGTTTGTCCCTCCAAGAGCTCTTCGAAACCTTTTCCTGCACTGTAACCCTGCACTAAGATTGATATGGCCGGGTTAGCTTTTGTGAATTCCTTGGCCCAGAGATCCACCTGATCCGAGGACATGGCCGCGCCCGATACCTTGAGCGCGGTCTTACCCGGTTCCTGAGCCTCCGACAGAGAGGACAAGCCTACAAGCGACAGAGTCAACATCGTGCAGAGCATTTGGCGTAAGTTGGGCTTGATGACTTTCACGTTCCTTCCTCCATAACTTTCTTTGCCTGTGGTCTTCCAACAGCGCAGACGCCTTGAATACCTATGAATTCTTCAGCGGTAACCGTTCAATAGTCCGAGGCGGGCATTCCTCATTCGCTCGGACCGCGCCGCGACTTCTCATCAACCAGGCGGCTCCCGCTCCGAATCCACGGCTTCAACCTTCTGTTCGGCCAGAGGAAGGACGACCGTGAACACGGAGCCTTTGCCCTCCCTGCTCTGGACGGAAATCGTTCCATGGTGCTTTCTGACTATACCGAAACTTGTCGCGAGCCCCATTCCAACGCCGCGCGGCCCCTTGGTGGTCCAAAACGGCTGAAAAACCTTCTCCAGGTTTTCCGCGGCGATTCCGGCCCCGTTGTCCGCAACCTGGAATATGACCTTATCATTATCGCAGTGCGTCTTTACCTTGATTTCTCCGCTGCCGAGTATCGCCTCAGCCGCATTCTTGATCAGGTTCACCGCAACTTCGAGGAGTTCGCTTTCGGCCCCCTTCACCAGGCACCCCGGTTCCAGGGCCTGCTGCACACGGATCGTGGCCCCTTGCCTCACCGGGTCGGCCTGCCACCAAGGTTCGCACAGACCGATGGCCTGCTGAACAATTTCCGACATATCGAAGACTTCGGAGGATTCACCCGGCTGATCGCTTCGGAGTCGAGCGAAGCGCTGAAGCCCCTTCACTGCGGACATTCCCCGGTCGCCGCTCTCGGAGATTCCTCCGAGGATATCCTTTACTTCCTGTAGCTCTCCTCTTTCCAGATGAGTTAGGGCCGCCTGCGCCCCTCTCAAGATCATATCGAGCAAAGCGCTGAAACTGTAAGCCGCTCCGGAAGCCATATCCGTTATCATGTTCAGACGGTCGGTCCGGATCATGTGATCTTGCGAACGCTCTCGGCGCCCAGGGTCTCTGACGATAGCCTGGATGGCCGCATCATTGCCGAATCTTACTGTGCGGGCGTGCAATTCCACATCAAAAGTTGATCCGTCCTTACGCTGAAGCCTGATATCGTACTTGACCGGAACCTCCTCTCCTCTGAGGCGGGCCAAGGCTCTCTGCCGCACCGTCAGTTGGTCATCAAAATGGCAGATCATCCAGTGCTCAACCCCCTCCAACTCCCCCGGTTGATAGCCCAGCATCTCGTAGAGACGGGAATTGGCGAAGAGTATCTTGCCGCCCTTATGGACGATAACGCCGTCGAAACTGTCCTCCATGAGACTGCGATACCGCAGGTCGCTCTGCCGAAGGGCCTCCTGGGTCGTTTGACGCTGGGTTACCTCATCTTTGAGTCGGGCGCTTACCGCTTCCAGCTCCTCTCCGCGCTGGACAGCCCATTTCTGAAGATCATCACGGGTCTGTTTCAGCTCCTTCTGGTGCCTTTTCTGGAGGAGCAACTGCCTCTTCTCCGGAGTCAGGTCCTCGATGAGGATCAGTATGGCTCTTTGATGAGCCAATCTGATCGATCTCATGTGGACGCGCCCCCAGATCTTCTGCGCGCCGACTACGACAACCGCCTCGGTGACCTGGGGTGAACGTTCCGCGAGAACCTGATCGAGGAGGGCCTCGATCTTGGACGCGTACGCAGGGTAGGGAAAAAGATCAGTGAGTAGCCGGCCTTCCAGTTTTTCCTCTTGCTCTTCGGCCCGCCGCCATGCGTCGTTCGCAAAGAAGACCCGACCTGAGCTTTCCACCAGGAGCGTTCGTGTAGGCAGGGCGTCGAGCAGCTTCTCCAGCGAAGTAGCTTGGACTCCCCGCAGATCGAAGCTGCCTGATTGCGTGACGTCTCCGCCGAAGAGTTTGTCCAGATCGATTGTTTCCGTAGGAGTGGGGCTGCTCGGGATGCGGCGGGGCTCAAGGGCCAAATCCGATAGATCGAGATCGATTTTCGATGGATCCTTCTCAACCATCCTTTGGAACCTGCTAGCGCTCTTCGTCTATCCCTTTTGTCCACGTGCGTCGAGCGCCTGACATGCGACAGCCCAGGAGAAGGGCGCCTTCAAGATTGGCCCCAACCAGGTTTACCTCGGTCAAGAGGCATTCGAACAGGTTTGCTCCGCTCAAGTCCGCGCTGAACAAATTCGCGCCGGTCAGGTCCGCCTCGGACAAGTCAGCGTTTTTCAACCGCGCCCAGGCAAGATTTGCGCCCGTTAGAGCAGCATCCGAAAGGTCAGCCCCGGTCAAATCCGCGCCCCGGAGAGAGGCCCCGTTCAGTCGCGCTGAACTGAGTTTCGCATTCACGAGCCGAGCGCAGTTGAGATTTGCTTGCGAAAGATTTGCCTCCGTCAAGTCTGCCAGGCTTAGTAGAGCGCCGTCGAGAATGAGACCCACCATGTCCGCATTGCTCAGGGAGGCTTCAGAGAGATCCTTGCCTGAAATTGCGGCCAGTTGCACAAGGGACCCCAGAGAATCGGCCCAGCCTCGGAAAATGGTCTCACCGGTGAATCGATGCCTGATCTCAAATTCCGAATTATACAGGTCCGTTGGCGATGCCGGCTCAGACTCACGGGTCGCTTTGGAGGCCCTCCATTGATCCAGCAACTCTCTGAGCAACTCCGAGGACAGGCCATACTTTTCCCGCAGAGCGGCTTCGGAGATTCCCCTGTTGAGATCCGCCAAGAGTTGCTCAGTCAGAAATTCCGGGTACTGCACTCGTCCGAGCCCCCCTTTCCCCTCAGACTCGGCAGGCTACATTGAGCGTGACCGGTAGAATATCAGTTCGAGCACCGATAGACAACCAAGAAATCGTGCGGCGCTATGACGTTCCCAGGCTGCTATTGGGCGATCTCGCGCTCATCGGAGCGTTTTTTTGTCGACCTTGCCCACCGCGGTAAGGGGAATCCGGTCAACGATCTCCACAATTTTGGGGACCTTATACGGGGAGAGATTTTCGCGAGCAAAAGAGACGATTTCCCGCTTGAGCGTTTCATGATCCCGCTCCTTGTGGCCCTCGCTGATTTGGACCACCAGCTTCACCACCTCCGTGCCGGGGCGCTCTATGTTCGGCACGCCGATGATGGCGCAGAATTCTATAGCCGGATGCTCGTAGAGCTTTTCTTCCACCTCGCGGGAAAAAACCTTAAACCCACCCACGTTGAGCATGTCCTTTGCCCGGTCCACTATGGTGAAATACCCGTCTTCGTCCATACGCGCCACGTCCCCTGTGTGCAGCCAGATTTCTCCATCGTGTTCACGCAGAGCGATCCGGGTTTCTTCGGGCTTGTTCAGATACTCTTGCATTACCTGGGGACCATTTACGATTAGTTCTCCCTCTTCCTCAACGGGAACTTGCTTCTCGCCGCTTTCCAGGTCAACCAATCGCACCCTGGCGCTGGAAACCGGCATGCCGACGGTTCCGATTTTCTTGACGCCCAGACGAGGATTCATGGTCACAATGGGGCTCGTTTCGGTCATGCCGTAGACCTCCAGTAGCTTACCCGCGCCGATGACCGCCTCCAGTTCGCGGATCGATTCCGCGGGAAACGGGGACGCACCGGAAAGGCAGAATTTGAGCCCGGAAAAATCGAGCTTGCGAAACGCCGGCTCGGCCAAGAGCATCATGTAAAGGGATGGAACGTTCACCAGAATGGTCGGCCGACACTTGATCATCTCCTTCACGATGTGTTTTGTGTCCCGCGGATTCGGTATCAGGATCTGAGCAGCGCCCAGGCATAGGCCCACTCCTCCCAAAGCGAGCCCAGCAAGGTGGAAAAAGGGGAAACCTGAAAGAATCACTTCCTTCCCCTCGTCTGCGTTTACCCACGCCTCGATCTGCACGAGGTTTGCGATCAGGTTGCGGTGCGTGAGGACCGTGCCTTTGGGCACGCCGGTGGTTCCGCCCGTGTACTGGATCAGGCATCGGTCTTGGGAAGTGACTGTACAGGCGGGCTTAGCCGCAGGGTACTCGGCCAGCGCTTCTTTGAACCAAAGCGCCTCTTTTCCCGAAAGCGGCTTCACCTTTCCATGAGGGGCCTTCTTCAAGAGTTTGCCCAGGAAGCGCTTGATCGGCGAGAGAAAATCCAGAATTCCCGTTACCACCACGATCTTGAGGTGAGGCAACTGATCCGCCACGGCCATGAGACGATGCTCGAACAAGGCATCAAGGGTTACCAGGGCTCTGGCCTGGCTGTCGTTCATCTGGTAGGCCAACTCGCGCGGGGTCATGAGCGGTGAAACTCCGGACACGGCGCAGCCCGCTTTCCAAGCGCCGATGAGCGCGATCACGTATTGTGGAATGTTGGGTAGATGGATGCCGACCACGTCTCCAGGCTTGCAACCGTTCTGAATCAACGCCTGAGCGAAACGGTCGGCCATCGCCATGAGCTCGCGATAACTGAGAGTCACACCGAGGAAATAGAGCGCGTGATTGTCGGGGAATCGCTCCGCCACCCGGTCAAGCCGCTCTACCAAAGAGATCTCAGGGACGTCTACGTCCGCAGGCACCCCCGGGTCGTAGCGCTTCAGCCACGGTCTGTCATCGTAGATCACGGTAATCTCCCCCCAATGAGGGGCGCCACGAGCGCAAACCTTCGAAAAACTATTCGGCTCTGAATTCGGCGCTAACGCAGAAGTTTCTTATCCACCTTTCCTGCTGCGGTCAAGGGTATTTCTCGGAACTCGACGAACTTCGGCACCTTGTACGGCGCGAACGATTCGCGCGCGAACGCGAGAATCTCTTCTTTCACTGCCTCATCGGGTTTGTCCGAGTAGGCCGAGCTTTTCTGCACCACCAATTTGACCACTTCCGTTTCCGGTCTCTCCGGGTTCGGAGCCCCGAGAATCGCGCACACGTCTATGGCCGGGTGCTCGTAGAGTTTTTCCTCAACTTCCCGAGGAAAGACCTTGAAGCCACCGACGCTGACCATATCCTTCTTTCGGTCTACGATGGTGATGTACCCATCTTCGTCCATGCGACCGATGTCTCCCGTATACATCCAGAGCTTGCCGTCATGCTCTCGGAGCGCGAGGCGCGTTTCTTCGGGCTTGTTATGGTATCCCACCATGATCTGTGGGCCGCGCGCGATGATTTCACCATCCTCACCTAGGGGAACCTCCTTTTCTCCTGTGGCGATGTCAACCAGTTTCACCTCGGTTGACGGCATAGGAATCCCCACTGTCCCGATCTTCTTGGGACCCTTGCGCGGATTGCTGGTAACCAGCACACAGGTCTCGGTCATACCGTAGACTTCGATCACCTTGCCCGCGCCGACCACCTCTTCGAATTGCCGGATACCTTCGGCCGGGAACGGCGCAGCGCCTGAGACACAGACCCCGAGGTCGGAGAAGTCATACGCCCGGAATCCCGGCTCCTTGAGCAGCATGAGGTAAAGGGAAGGCACATTGGCCAGCCATTGCGGACGGTGCTTATTCATCTCCTTCACGATGTGCTTGGTGTCGCGAGGGTTGGGAATGAGCACCTGAGTGATCCCATAGGCCAAACCGCACGTCGCGGTGAACAGTCCCGCGATGTGGAACATGGGGTACGCAGAAAGGAGCAGATCCTGCCCCTTCTTCACTTGAAGCCATTCAAGCCATTGCTCCACATTGGTGAGCATGTTCCGGTGCACGCAGACCGCGCCTTTCGGAACTCCCGTCGTTCCACCCGTATATTGAACAAAGCACGGATCTTCAGGAGTCAATTGCACTTCCGGCGGTCGCGCGGGGTACTTGGCAAGCATCTCCATGAACGGCAGAACCTTCATTCCCGGCACAGGCGTAATTTTGCCCGTTGGGACCTTCTTGAGCCACTTGGCCACGACTTGCTTGATCTTGGGCAGGAAATCCAGAATCCCGGTGGGCAGCACGAGCTTTACATCGGGCGTCTGATCCGCAATGCCCAGAAACCGGTGCTGGAAAATGGCATCCATGACCACGAGAACTTTTGCGCCGCTGTCTTTAAGCTGGTGCGCGATTTCATTGGCCGTGAGCAGCGGCGAAATGCCGGTCACGGCACAACCTGCCTTCATTCCGCCCACCAGCCCAATGAGATACTGCGGACTGTTTACAAAGCAGATGGCTACCACGTCCCCCTTGCCGATACCGTAGTCCGCCAGGCACTGCGCGAAACGGTCCGCATGCCCCAGGAGCTGGTCGAAGGACAAGGTGACTCCTAGATAGTGGATCGCGGGTTTGACGGCAAACGCGCGGCGCATCTCCTCGAAGCAGGCCGGTAGAGACTCATGCTGGATCTCAACCGCTGCCCTCACCCCTTCATCGTACGATTTCAGCCAAATGCTCTTGTCGTAGACCATAACCACTCCCTCCAATGGCTGATGTGGGCTAGCCACGTTGCACTGAAAACCGTTGATCTTATGGTACGGCGCACTTCGAGTGCGGAATCTTGCGGGAAAAGGGGGTCCGCTGAATTCTGTACGTCTCTCACAGGCCCATGAATTTTGCCGCGATCCCTTTCATGATTTCGTTCGTGCCGGCAAAAATCTGGGTAACCCTGATGTCACGCCAGGCTCTGGCGATGGGGTATTCTTCGCAGTATCCGTAGCCCCCGTGAAGTTGCAGGCAGGTGTCGGCCACGCGAGAGGCCATTTCCGTGGTCCAGTACTTGGCCATGGAGACTTCCACCACGATGTTCCGGCCCTCCATGTGGTCCATGACGAGTTTTTCCATGAAGGTTCGGCCCAGCTTGATCTCCGTGGCCATTTCCACGATCTTGAATTGCGAGTTCTGGAATTTTGAGATGGGTTTACCGAATGCGGTCCGTTCTTGGCAGTATTTAATTGTCATTTCCAGCATGAACTCGGCCGCGGGAACCACTGAGACCACTACCATGAGCCGCTCTTGCTGGAGCTTCTGCATCATCATCAGGAAGCCCGCGCCCTTGTCGCCCAGACGATTCTCTTTTGGGATGCGGCAGTCGTTGAAAAAAAGCTCCGCGGTGTCTTGGCTGCGCCAGCCTATCTTCTTGAGCTTCCGGCCCTTATCGAATCCCGGAGTCCCCGCCTCCACCAGGTACAGGCTGATCGCCCGATGGGGATCGGATTCCTTTGGATCTCTGGCTGCGAGGATAAGCAGGTCGCAGAGGATGCCGTTGGATATGAAGGTCTTCTGGCCGTTTATCACCACATGGTCGCCGTCCTCTACCGCAGTGGTTCTCATGCCAGCAAGATCGCTTCCCGCGTTGGGTTCGGTCATGGCGATCGCTGTCACGATGTCGCCGGAAACGCATCCCGGTAGGTACTTCTTCTTGATGTCTTCGGAACCGAACGCCGTGATATACGGCACGACCACGTCGCTATGGAGAGGGGCAGCCAACCCCGAATGGCCGGTGCGAACCAGTTCCTCACAGAGGATGACCGAATAGAGGAAGTCCGCGCCCAGGCCGCCGTACTCTTCGGGCACATCCATGCAGAGGAAGCCGTTTTCGCCCATCCTTTTCCAGATAGCCCTGGGCACGATCCCGGCTTCTTCCCATTCTTCCACGTAAGGGGTCACTTCGCGTTCAAAGAACTTGCGTAACGCTTCCCTGAATATGCGGTGCTCTTCGCTGTATTTGATGATCTCCATGACTGATCCTCGCGGGTAGGTCTACAATCGGCGTATGTGCTATCTTCTTTCTCGGTCTGAAAAGCTATTGGTCTCAGGTCTCCTTTTGGAGAGCCACCGGATAGGAATTGCCTCCGCTGTCATAGAACACCAATCGGCTGGCCTTGTTCCACTTCGACTCATCCATCGTGCAATAGAAGGCCATAATATCGCCCGGTTCGATCCGATGTTCGCCGTGGGGCATGACCGCGGTGACGCGTTCGGCGCCGGCCTCGCTCTCCAGATCAAAGTAGCTCGGCACGATCACAGGCTGATTTCCTTGATTGGCCAGCAGTATTTCCAGATTCTGATCGAACATCTTAAGTCCGCAGCAGGTCTTGAACCCCAGAATCTCTTCGGTCGACGAGTTCATGATTACGCGAATCTGAAGCATTGGATCAACGTCCACACGCGAGAAGACGAGATAACTCTGTTGTGAAAACCTCTTAGGTTGCTTGGATTCCTGCTCCCCCTCTCCCTACCCTCTCCCACCAGGGGAGAAGAGATCCTCTCTATCCGTGACTTCTCATCAAGCGAGGCCGCACTGGGAATGCCTTTGCAGGCCATTCTTTACGCTGTCTCTGAAAGGTGCGCAGCCTTCGAATAACATCTCGCATCGTCAAGACCGACCTCCCCTCCCTTGATGGGAGGGGGAAGGGGAGGGTGAAAGAGGCGTAGCGCAGGCCGTCAGGATCGCATCAAGAACTCCTTCCAGGTTCTGCAGCACCTCGTTGTTCCAAAACCTTAGGACAGTGAATCCATCCTCAGCGACAATGAAATCCCTCTTGCAGTCTCGTTCTTGACTCTCAGTATGTTGGCCGCCGTCCAGCTCGATGATGACGCGTTTTTCAAAACTGACGAAATCGACAATGAAACGACCGATAGGTTGTTGTCGCCTGAACTTTATTCCTGCCAGTTGTTTGGCTTTGAGCCTGCTCCACAAGATAATCTCCGCTCTAGTGGAGTCTTGGCGCAGGTCCTTGGCGATCTTTGTCAACGGCCGTGCCGTTAACGATGCCTCCCCCTCCCCTGCCCCTCCCACTAGGGGAGGGGATTTCCTCTCCGAGGGGCGCCAGAACACGGGAGTCTTGGGGGAAGGGGCCGGGAAACCACTTCTTGCACAAGACAAGGGTTTCCCGGAATCTTGGATCTTCTCTTTTTGCCGCCCTCACACCGTTATCAGTACTTTCCGATGATCGCGATGCAGCATACGTTCATGAAGGGCACGCCGCCCAAGTTATGAGTGAGCCCGTATCGAGGATTTTCAATTTGGCGCTCACCGGCTCGTCCGTGCAGTTGGAGGTACATCTCGTACAACATGCGTAACCCTGACGCGCCGATCGGATGCCCGAAACACTTGAGTCCGCCATCCACTTGAGCCGGAACTGCGCCGCCGTCCCGGTCGTAAAACCCGTCAAGAGCGTCTCGCCACGCTTTCCCTCGTTCGGATATGTGGAGATCCTCGTATGTGACAAGCTCGGTGATGGAGAAGCAATCGTGCAGCTCCATCATGCTGATTTCTTCTTTGGGATTGGTGATGCCCGCCTCTTCGTACGCCTTGGAGCTGCACTTCGCGGTGGTGATGAAATGGTCCCCGTCCCAGTTGTTGTAACCCATTTCTTCCCCACTGCTCAGCGACAGTTGCAGCGCTTTGACCGTTACGAAGTCCTTGTATCCCATTTCTTTGGCCTTCTCCACGGTGGTGACGATCGCGCAGGCGGAGCCGTCGCTTACACCGCAGCAGTCGAAGAGCCCGAGAGGATACGCAATGATGGGCGCGGCCATGACCTGATCTTCGGTCACGGTTTTCCGCAGATGCGCTTTGGCGTTGAGCGCTCCGTTGGCATGGCTCTTGACCGAGACGTGCGCGATAGCCCGCTTCAGGTCTTGGGCTGGGATGCGATATTTGGACGCGTATGCCGTGGCGAGCTGCGCAAACGAGCCCGGAGCGGTCACATTAGGCCAGAACAGCCATTGCAACGAACCCCAGTTGGAACCGGGATTGGGCAGACCGCCGTAACCGGTATCCTTGAGCTTCTCT
This sequence comes from Deltaproteobacteria bacterium, assembly GCA_016875095.1. Classification (GTDB taxonomy): domain Bacteria; phylum Desulfobacterota; class Desulfomonilia; order Desulfomonilales; family Desulfomonilaceae; genus VGSG01. The sequence continues at coordinate 9,344 of VGSG01000036.1, read as the reverse complement.
ACGCCCAGCGCGAGCGCAATGTCGTAAGCCCCGGACGCGACGGCGTACACCGCGCCGCGAAACGCTTCCGTGCCCGTCGCACAGAAATTCTCGACTCGCGTCACAGGTATGAGCGGAAGCCGGAGCGTCATGGAGAGCGGCAGAGCGCTCTTTCCCACGTTGATCTCGTCCATGCACGTCCCTAGCCACGCGGCTTGGATCTCCTTGGGATCGATCCCCGCGTCCTTGAGGCATTCGGTGTACGCTTCGACCATAAGCTCTTCCGCGCCCACGTCCCACCGTTCCCCGAAACGGGTGCAGCCCATGCCGATGATCGCTACCTTATCTTTGATTCCTGTGGCCATATCTCAACCCTCCTGCGGGTCATTTCCGTGTGATCTCAAGAGGTTTTGTGAGAGACGGTTTGAAACCCGCCCTTACAACGCCTATTCGCAACTTCCACTACTTGTTCCTGACGTTTAACGGCGCCGATCTCTCAAGCGCTGGAAGCGCTTGCATAGCCTAGGAGTTTTTGGTGGAGGGGTCCGGGGAGGCCCCTTTTTGCAAAAAGGGGCTTCCCCGGCCGATTCTTCCCAAAACGCCTCGGCCTTGAAAGCGTTCCTAGAACTTGAAGAGCTTCTCGATAAGCTGCGATTTCATGATGTCGCCTTCGACCTTCAGTCTCCCCGTGGTGAACGCCTGCATCGCGGGCAGCTCTTTGCGAATGAGCGCCAGAAAATCCTGATCCGACATGAGAATCGTGGTGGTGGGTTTTTCGTGCTTGCCCTGAGCCACCTGGCAGCTCCCTTCCTTGATCTCCACGTGCCACTCGCCGCCACCGGGGCCGGAAATCTTGTACTGAAACACCACATTGACTCCCGAAGCTTTATCAGCCTGGAAAGCTTGAGGCATGGAGTCGAAGACGCTGTTAACCGTCAACCCTCCGCCGGCCGGCTCCTTCGCGCCTTCCGCCTTCGGAGTGAAGGCATTCAGCATGTCTCCCAAGGCCGCGGTCGCGTTGTACGATTCGGCCGCGCCGCTCATTGAGTTGATCGCGTCCCAGCTTTGGTGGATCTCTTCCGGGGTGGGAGGAGTTACGCCGTCACCAACAACCGCTCCTTTGCCGGTAACCACCGCCGCACGATCGAAGTGGCCGAGGCCCACATTGAAGACCATACCCGTTTCCGTGGACCGATCCGAGCAGAGATACAGCACCATTGGCGTGACATATTCGGGCTTGAGCCGTTCGTACAGATCGGGGGGCAGCACGTCTTCGGTGAGCCGAGTGCCCGCGGTCGGAGCGATACAGTTCACCTTGATGTTGTACTTGTCGCCTTCCAGCTTGAGCGTATTCATCAGGCCCACTAAGCCCATCTTCGCGCCGGAATAGTTGGTTTGGCCGAAATTACCGTACAAGCCCGCGGACGACGTGGTCATGATGATGCGGCCATAGCCCTGTTCCCGCATCTGGGTAAACGCCGGCCTGGTCACGTTGTACGCGCCGTTCAGATGCACGGCCATAACTGCGTTCCAGTCCGCGGGATCCATCTTGGCGATGGTCTTGTCTCGGAGTATTCCCGCATTGTTGATCAGGATGTCCACCCGGCCGAAGGCATCCATCGCAGTCTTGATAATCGCCTGACCGCCTTCGGGTGTGGAAACCGAATCGTAGTTCGCCACGGCCTCCCCGCCCAGGGCCTTGATTTCCGCGACTACCGCATCCGCAGCCGCGGAGCCTGACCCGGTTCCGTCTCTTGCGCCGCCCAGGTCGTTCACCACCACCTTCGCGCCGCGTTTTGCCAGCTCCAGGGCATACGCGCGGCCCAGTCCCGCGCCCGCGCCCGTGACCACCGCGACCTTGCCTTCGAACGCGATCGCGGGGCCTTCTTCCCCAGCCTCTTCCGCAGCTTCCATCGGTAGAGGAATCGCCTTCCAGAAATAGCCGGAGAAGCCACGTTCCCTGTCGGTGTATCGCTTCCTGAACGCGAGTTTCACCGGCTGCCCCACACGCACATCGTCAAGCTCGCAATCGGTGAAATCCGCCATGTACCGGCCGCCACCCTCGAACTGGACCATGCCGTAAATCGCAGGCGGGTCCAGAGAAACCGCGAGGAGATCCCCGGTGAAACTCTTCACCCTGGCCGGCACTTCCGCAAACTCGTAGTCTTCCTGGCTGTACGCCGCGTGACAGTCAGGATTGACGCAGATATCCATGCTAGGGAATTGAGGCGTGCCGCACTGGGCGCACTTGCCGCCCACCATGCCCAGGAGCATTTTGCGCTTACGCCAGATCACCGTCATCGCGGTCTGTGTTGGACACTCGGCCCGGATACCCATTTCAGTTTGGATGAGGTCCCTGAATTTAAGGAATTTCGCGTAATTATCCACAGACTTCTTGTTCTCCAGGGACCCGTTGATTCCCGTGCGAGTGGGCAGGTCCAGGATCTTGTCCGTCGCTTGAAAATAGAGCGCATCGCACCCCTGACCGAAGCTGGCGAGCAGAATACGATCTCCCGGCCTGGCTTGCTCTAAAGTCTGCGAGAGCATGACCAGCGGATGCGCGGCGCCTGTTTCGCCGCAGACTTCGTGCATGTTGTCCACGAGCTTGTCGCCACGCGCGCCGAGCTGTGATGCGATCTTGCGGTGTTCCGCCTTGAAGAAGCAGGGGAAGACGAACTTGTCCACATCGTCCATCGATATGGAGAGCTTATTGAAGAGCCCGGTTACAGCCTCGGGAATGATCTTGGAGTACCCCGCGTCACGGACCCAGCGCTCTTCCCACATGTAGTCATAGGTTTTGCCTTCTCCGCGGAAATGGTCCACGAAATCGTGAGCGACCGAGTGCGAGCCCTTGAATTCCGCAATCACGTCCGAATCGCCCACGAGCATGGAAGCCGCGCCGTCACCGAACCACATCTCGTAGAAGTATGCGGCCTTGGCTTCACGTTTGTCCGCAGCCACGACCAGCGCCCGCGAATTGCCGTTCTTGCCGATGGTGGAGAGCGCGGTGATCAGGCCTGTGGTTCCCGCTCGCAGGCTGGAAGCCACATCCTGCGCGACCATGTCGTCCCGCAAGTTGAGCGCAGTCTTGACGATTCCCGCATTGAGACGGTCAAGGAAGGGCAACGTGGTCGAACAGAGGTAGATCGCATCCACCGCCTTCTTGTCCAATCCCTTGAGGCAATCCTGAGCCGCGGAAACCGCCATGGTCAGGGTATCCTCGTCCCAGTTGCAGAACGACCGCTCGCCCTGAGCCACCATGATGATGGCGGGGGCAAACCAGCCCATGCTCTGGAATATGCTCATGCGGTTCAGTCGCAACTTGGGAATGTAACCGCCGTATGAAACGATGCCGATCATGGTTGGCTCCCCTTATCTTTAGAACTTGAACAGTTTCTCGATGAGTTGGGACTTCATCAGGTCGCCTTCGATCTTGAGTTTGCCCGAAGTGTACGCCTGCATCGCATTGAGCTTGCCGCCGATCATGGCGACGAAATCCTCGTCACCCATAACGATGGTCGTGGTCGGCTTGGCATGAGCGCCCGACGACACCTGGCACTTCTGATCTTTCACGATTACATGCCAATCGCCGCCGGTCGGGCCGGAAATTTTGAACTGGAAGACCACGTCCACACCCGCGGCCTTGTCTGAGCGGAACGCGTTCCCGATGTTGTCGAAGACACCTTGCACCGTGAGCTGCGGCTTCTGCTCTGCCGCAGGAGGAGCCGGCGTAGCCTGAGTCGGACCTGCCGCAACCGCATCGAACAAGGCGCCCACAGCCGCAGTGGCATTTGCGTACAGCTTGGCCCCTTGCAGCGACTTGATTCCATCCATGTGCGCAGCCACTTCTTCCGGTGTCGGGAGCTTATCCGCGCTTCCCAGCGTCACTCCAGGGCCCGTGATGACTTCCGCCTTGTTGTAGCAACCCATGCCCGAGTTGTACACCGCTCCGGTCACCGGGCACTTGTCGGAACAGAGATACAAAACCAGCGGCGTGACAAACTCAGGCTTGAGTTTATCCTGCAAGTCGGGTGGCAGGATATCGTCGGTCAGTCGCGTCGCGGCAACAGGCGCAATCGCGTTCACTTTGATGTTGTGCTTTTCACCTTCCGCCTTGAGCGTATTCACCATGCCGATAAGCGCCATTTTGGCAGCTGAATAGTTGCACTGGCCGAAGTTGCCGTACAGACCCGCCGCGGACGTGGTCATGATGATACGGCCGTAGCCCTGCTCACGCATCTTGATGAACGCAGGCCGGGTCACGTTGTATGCGCCGTTGAGGTGCACGGCCATGATCGCGTCCCATTCGGACGGCTCCATCTTGATCAGGCTCTTGTCCCGCAGGATTCCTGCATTGTTGATCAGGATGTCCACTCGGCCGAACGCATCGACCGCGGCCTTCACAATGGCATCCCCGCCTTCGGGAGTGCTCACTGAATCGTAGTTTGCCACCGCTTCGCCGCCCGCGGCCTTGATTTCAGCCACCACAGCGTCAGCCATGCTCGTTCCTGCGCCGGTGCCGTCCCTCGCTCCGCCTAGGTCATTCACCACAACCTTCGCGCCTCGCTCAGCCAATTCCAGCGCATAAGCCTTGCCCAGGCCACCGCCCGCGCCTGTCACAATCGCCACTCTATCGTCAAATCTGATCCAGCCGCCTTTGGAGCGCTTTTCCAGCTCAGCCTTGCTGACCCATTCCGCGATGCCGCGATCTATGGCCACGTCGCCCGTGTCCGCGTTCAGGGTCCTGAAGAGCGCCTTGCCTTCCTCAATCTTCCAAATTTGTGTCTTGATCGGCGCCCCAGGGTAAAGTGTCCGAGAAAAGCGATTCCGGAAGCGGGTCATGCGCTCGGGCTCACCGGGAAAGAGGTGCTTGATCACTGCCCGACATGCATACCCGTGCGTGCAAAGGCCGTGCATGATCGGCTTTTCAAAGCCGCTGGCCTTGGCAAAGTCCGGGTCAACGTGCAGCGCGAAAATGTCGCCGCTCAACCGATAAATCAGCGGCTGATTTTCGGACGGATACGCAATCTCTTCAAAGTCGGGCGGCCGATCGGGGAATTCCACCGTCTCCTTGGGAGATTCCGGCCCGCCGAAACCGCCATCCAAACGGCCGAAGATCGTGAGGATATTCGTGAATAGCTTCTGGCCGTTGGAATGGTATGTGTCACCTTCCGCGATTACGAGCGCACCCTTTTCCTTACCCTTATCGTACATGTGGGTGATCGCGCCTTCGGTGATCAGCTTCCCTTCCGGCGGAATCGGATTGTGAAAGATCAGGTCCTGCTCGCCGTGGAGCACTCCCGCAAGGTTCACGTTGGACGTGAGCCCGGCCTGCGCAAGGAAATCGAAGATCGCGGCAATCGCGAAACTCGGTATCACCTTGAGCCGATTTTCGTAGCAGTATTCCAGTTCGTCGAAGCCCGCGCCCACGCCCAATGCGTACAGAATCACATCCTTCCAACCGTACTCTTTGGTCAGCGGGCCGATCTTCTTCCCGATGGAATCAAGATTCAGAGCCATCGAGTTCCTCCATGACGACGTTTATGTGTTGAATGCAGGTATGAGGATGAACTTCAGCGTCTCTTTAACGCGAGACACGTATTCTTCACGCTCCATGGTCAGCATGGACCGAAAAAAACCTTCACCGGAAATGAAGTTGTGGATCGAGTTCATCATCGCCAGGATCTGCAATGAGACTCCCTTGGGCACAGCCTTCTTATTCTTGCACAGTCCCATGGAATAGGCGATGTCGGAAATAAAGTCCGGCACGTAGATGTCCAGGATCGACTCGTCACGGGTCTTGCCGAAATATCGAAGAAGCACCAGATTTGAAATTTCGGGGTTTTCAAAAAGATATTCCGTGGTCAGGTCGATTGCGATTTCCATGCGGTCAGCGAACGGCCTGCCATGAATGACCCGTTCCACTTCCTGGAGTTTGTGCCGCAAATCGTCGAAAACGTCCTGGACAACCCCTTGGTACAGGTCGCTCTTCTCCCCCCAGTGGTAATACAGAGTTGAGATGTCGATCCCTGCTTCTTCAGCGATCATCCGCGTGGTGGCGCCATGATACCCGTATTCGCCGAACACACGCCTCGCGACCTTGAGGATGCGGGCCTTCATGGAGTCCGGGTCTTTTCGGGCCTTTTCCAGGGGCGTTGCCATCGAGATATTCCAGCGGGGCTTTCCATCAAATGATGGAGGAGCATCGCGCAAACCGTAGGAGGCGGTCAAGAGAAAAAAACGTGGGGCTGGCAACTATTCAGTTACGCGGGACAAATCGTGGACGGTTGCGCCTCCGGAACAGTAGGACCGGCATCTTGCCGGTCACGTGTCTCATCCGTGTGGTGCGGGGACCGGCAAGATGCCGGTCCTACTAAGAGTTTGGCGCCCCAGTGCCCCGCCGCGCGTAAGTGAGTGGTTACAGAGGGGCTGGCCTATACTCCCGCGTTGAGTTATGATGCCTATCAACAGAAGGCTCGCTGACCGACCTGCAGCATAGTCCGTGGAGAGAGGCGTTATGATTCACGAATCCGAAGAAACCAGGGCCGGAACGGCTGCCACGGGGGATCGTGTCGGGGATTTCGAACTATCACCTCTTGGCAAACGATTAATGGAAATCCGCAAGAACTTCATTGCCCACGGCGGCAAGCTCTTGACACGCGTAGAGTTGGAACGGGAAATAGCCGAACGCAGGGGTGGAGCGCACACTCGTGAATACGAAGAAGATAACGTTCGTTGATGCGGGCGTCCTCATTGCTGCGTTCAGAGGGAACGAACCGGACTCGACAGCGGCCTTTCGGATACTCGGGGGTGTCGAGAGGGAGTTTGCGTCCAGCATATTCGTGAAACTGGAGGTCTTGCCAAAGCCTGTTTTTTACGAGGAAAAAGGAGAAATCGAATTTTACGAGACGTTCTTTGAATCTGTGGACCATTGGTGCGTCTTCACGGATGAGCTGCTCCAGGAAGCGTTGGAAGAGGCCAAGAAGAGTGGTCTAGCCGCTTTGGATGCACTGCACATAGTGGCCGCGGCTCATTGTGGTGCGGACCAGCTGGTCACTGTAGAAAAGAAACGCAAACCGATACACCGGACCGATCTCTGCAAAGTCGTTTCCCTTCATGAATAGAGCACGAAACCCCTTCCAAGGCCCTGGTGAAGAATTTGGGGCGCCAGAGCGGAAGTCTTAATTGTTTATGAGTTCGAAAACAGGCACTCTGCCCATAGCTACGCAACCGCCACTTGTTGGACACCGATAAATTCGGTCTCGAGATCGGGTTCGCCATCCTCAAGCAGCATCCCGATGACCTCTCGCAGGTTACGGTTAAGCTCGTCCAGTGTCTCGCCCTGAGAATGGGCTCCTGGAAATCCCGGCACATGACCCACATACAAGCCGGTGTCTGGGCGCCTTTCTACTACCGCTGTGAAGTATCTCATCCTGACCACGGTTTCTTTGTTCGGTTCCTTCGGCTTATGCACGATTCCTTTGGACTACTATATGATTGAGTCCGATGGAGGTCAACGGTTTCTACTAACGTAGCGTCCTGACAACAGGGGCAATTTAGCGCGTGGTTGCGCCATGATACCCGCATTCGCCGAAGACACGCCTCGCGACCTTGAGGATGCGGGCCTTCATGGAGTCCGGGTCTTTGCGGGCCCTTTCCAGAGGCGTTGCCATCGCTGTTTCCAGCAGGGGTTTCCATCAAATGATGGAGAACCATCGCGCAAACCACACCAGGTGGTCAAGAGAAAAAAGAAGTGGCGTCCGGGACTGCATTATACTGCTGCGCGATCAAAGAAGAGACATCGGCAATGGCCGCCACCGGTGCAAGGATGAAAATGTGGCCGGCAGGGACGCCGGCCCTACCGGACGGTTGCCGGCCCGAAAACGACAGGCAAGATGCCTGTCCCACCAAGAACAGGATATTACTTGTCTGAAAGCGAACTGGTATTAGGCTTCGGTGGGACAGGCGTCCCGCCTGTCTATGCATGGTGGGCAAGAGGAATGCAGGCAAGAACCGGTTCCTTGCGTTGATCGGATTCTACGGTTTCTCAGGTTCGCTCTCCTCAAGAAGCATCCCGATGACTTCTCGCAGGTTACGGTTAAGCTCGTCCAGTGTCTCGCCCTGAGAATGGGCTCCTGGAAATCCCGGCACATGGCCCACATACAAGCCGGTGTCTGGGCGCCTTTCTACTATCGCTGTGAAGTATCTCATCCTGACCACACTCTCCTCATTCGGTTTCTTCCCCGGATGAACAATTGCTTGCTCCAGTACATGACTGAGTCAGATGCAGGTCAACGGGTCCCACGAACGCGCCCTGCGCACGACGGGGAGAGTCAGATTCACGGTCGCCCCATGACATCCGCAATTCGCCGAAGGCACGCCAGACCACTTTGAGGAGGGGAACCTTCACGGACCTCTAGAACCGGGTGCTGAAAGGTCAACTCAGTGACGAGGCCGCCCGGTACCTTCACGGTATGCATCTTTCTGCTACCGAAACGGAGCCGGTATTGTGGGACGAGCAAGAGAAGGGGTGAAAGTGTTGCACTGCCCACGGACAAGCGATGAAGGACTCAACGCCAGTCATGACAACGCTGATTTGCGCGCCAGAACTCCCCTCAAAGCACATGCGCGGAACTCATCAGAGGGAAAGGCGCGACTCTTGTCATCGAACCGTTACCGAAAACTTGGCAAGGTCACTTTCATCAACAAGAACGTAATCAAAACACCGATGAAAACCAAGCCGGAAATTTCCAGTACCGAGGACCATTGAAACGGGGACTGGTTGATTCTGAAGAAGTAAACTGTAATGAGCAGTGTCAGGAGAATAGAGGAAACAAAGAGCGTAATAGGAGCCCCATAGGGCGATTCCCAGCGGTACGCCAGTTCGCCAGAGAGATCTCCTCCAGTGGGATTGGCAATCGTCCATATTACCACGTCTTCGTTATCAAAGGAGAATTTAGCGGCTGGACAGGGGGCATTAGAGATATCGCCACGATAACCCAGCAATTTAGATCGCGCCGGAAGACGTACCTCGTGGATCAGTTTATGTGTTTCAGAATACACGTGATAGCTCCAGGCATATTTCCACGTTCGCCCCCACGGCCTGAGTAAGCGCCACCAGCCCATCTCTTGCTTCATTGCATAGCCTTCTAGTGTCCTGTCCCTCAACTACGCTGCATAATGGGCCGAATCAAGCCTAGGCACAGACGCCTCGTTCGGCAGATGTTTATGCAAGGAATCAAGGGGACAGCACACTAGAGCTGGTTGCAAAACCTCTTATGGGCACTAACCGCGCGAAATCGCGCACGATTTAAGTGCTTGTTCTTTTAGAAGAAGTTATATATTTGACTCGCCGGAGGTAAGTC
>VGSG01000035.1 GCA_016875095.1 Deltaproteobacteria bacterium | reverse complement strand
ACGCCTCCGGCCTCCGGCAAGGTTTTGTCAGTAGCATCCAAGAGCTTCTTCCCATTCAGCCAACCCTCGATCTTGTCACCTTTGTGGACGATTTTGATGGTGAACCATTCGCCCGTTTTAGCGGGGATGTTGCCGGAGTCCGCAATCATCTTTCTGTCCCCATTCTTGACGTAATAGAGTCGGAAGTTGTTCTCCAAAGGGTTGTAGCGTGCCACATAGTAGTTTGAGGCATCTTTCACCCTCCAGACGGGCCCTCCCCCCTGGTCAGTATTGCCGGAATCCCCTCGGACTTTCACCTCTATTTCCCCGTCGTGAAAAACAGGCTGACTGGCCCAGCAAATATTGAAGACGGACCGAGGATTGTCCTGCACCTTACGGAGGGCCAGAATGTTCACCCCACTGGTTGCCTCGTAATCTTCGATCACCGCCCACGCGGAAGGCAATCCTTGCTTGTTGGTCGCATCTGATTTCCATCCAGCGGGAAGGGTGTTGTGCACAATGCCCTCGAAGATGAAACGAGTTTCCGATGATTGCTGTGCAAACGCCGGCTCACCCTGGATCACCCAGAAACACAGCGTCAATGTGACCATCGATAACCGAAAAGGGCCTTTGAAATTCATGTCATTGTCTCCTATTCGTTAGCATGCGTACACCAACGCAGCGTACGACAACTATCATCCGTTTCTCCAATATCTATTTGCCCGCCTCGGTTTTCACGCCTGCTCGGAAGACTATGGCTGCGAAAACCAGCAGCGATGCCACGATTGCAAACGGGATACGGTAGTCGGTGCTTGAGCCGACGACCCCAATGAGTAATCCTGCCAACAGCGGACCCGATGCATGCCCCACGTCGAAGATCGTGCCAAAAGTCCCCATGGCGCACCCAAGTTGGTCCTCTCTGCAAAAGTCGGCGACAAGAGCAGCAGCCGAAGATGTCACGACCGCTTCGCCCAAGCCGAAGATCGCAGCGAGCAGGAGGAGCGCGCTGAAGCCGCTGAACCACGGTATCAGCGCGAAGGGAATCGCACACACGAACATCCCCCAAAAGAGGAGACTCTGGCGGCCGTGCCGGTCAGAAAATCTTCCCATGAGCGGTTTGGTCAATACCGTCACCGCCATCTGCACGCCCCAGAGGAGTCCGGCCTGGAAAGCGCTGAAACCGCACACCATGACCGCATAAATCGGGAGGAAGGCTTCCAAGGCGCCCACCGAGAGGTTTTGGATTCCTTCCATGTTACTGGTCAGCAAGACCCGCCGGTCCATAAGGATCTCTTTCACACCGCAACGGAACTTCGTCCACACGGCGGACAGAGTCCGACCATCTGCGTCGTTGGGCGCGTCCCAGCGTCCTTGCATGACCAACAAGGCGATGAAAAGAGAACCCATGCCCATCGCGGCTACGACACCGTAGATGATATGGAAATCTCGGAGAGTAGGCTCCTGAGCCCCGGGAAGTGATGACAAGAGAAATCCGCCGAGCGGCGCTCCCACGAGGGTTCCCAGGATCGTTACTGAGGAAAACCAGGAGAGCATCTCGCCTCGCTTGTCCCCTGCAACACTTACCACAACAGCCATCACCACCGGGCCGTAGATGGCTGTTGCGAACCCATGGAAGAAGCGGACCACCACCAGCGCTTCGTAGGATGAAACGAACAGATACGCTAATGGGACAAACGCAAACACTGCCAGCCCCATGAAGAGCGTCCGGGTGCGGCCGATAACATCCGATAGGACACCCGCGGGCATCTTGAAGAAGATGCCTGTCACGGTTGAGATGGCCACGGCAAAGCCTACGGCCTCCGGCCCGGCGCCCAACGATGCGGCAAAGAGAGCCAACACCGGGGTTCGTGCCAGTCCATACGACGCACGTGCCAGAAATCCGACCGCACACAGCCCCTTGAATGTATTCAGAAAGCCCTGAGCCGTTGATGCACCGTTGATCGACGATGCCAATGCTTTGGTATCAGAGGCGTTCATTTTCAGTTCCTCCATTGGGCATCATGCCTTGCCCTTCATGAGACCTTGGATTTCCTCGTGGTATTTCAGGTGCCTGGCAAGAGGCTTGTCTCCCTTGTTCAACGCCGGATAAGCTTTAAGTATCTCAGCAAATCGGTCTTCCGCTTCTGCGTCATTGGAGACCAGTCCGTCGGGATGGGAAACGATGTCCGAGAGCTTATCTGCATAGATCACGATCTTTTCTTCTATGCGCGTCGGAGCATAGTCCTTCGCGGGCAGACCGAGTTCAACGGCTTCTTCCGGTGTAAGTCCCGCGTTCACATGTTTCTCAATGATCGTGGTCAATTCTTCCGGCAACCCCAGGGTTCGGCCCAGTTCCGCCCCGGCTATACCGTGATCGAATCCCTTGGATTTGGCCTTGCCAAGATCGTGCAGCAGCGCTCCTCTCCCCACGAGTTCCATGTGCACCGGTGCGTTCATTCTCCCGGCAACGTCGAGGGCCTTCAGAGCCACCCGGATGGAGTGCCCCAGGTCTTTGTCTGCAAGGCCGGCTCTCCGGAGAAGGTCAATGTCCGCCGTGCTGATGCCGTAAGCGTTTTTCTTTACGTCAGTGTCAGGTTTGACCCCGAAATAGGCGAGGGTATCGCCGATGGCTTTTTCAACATCCTCCTTCACATGACCGAATCGTGCATTGAAATCGTCATGGATGTGCCGGAGGTACTCCTGAAGACCTTCCGGCCCATATTTCTTCTCCATCATCTTCCCATACTCCGGGATCTTGGTTATGTCGTGCCGCTCAACCTTGGTTGCCGGGTCTTTATCAATCCATTCGTGCAGTTCGAGATAGTCTTTGCCGGTCCTACCGCGGCTGACTTCGATGTGTTTTTCAATACTTGGCATGTTGTATTCTCCTCGTCCGCCAATAGAGAAGGCTTCGCAAGCCTATTTCTGATATTTGTAATGTGGAGGCCTGAAGAACCTTACGGCCTCTCGAGCCTCATCCAAGGGACCTATTTCGGCGATTTCACCCCGAAATAGGCCAGCGTGTCGGCAATGGCCTTGTCCACGTCCTCCTTGACGTGATTGAATCTGGCGATGAAATCGTCGTGGATGTGCCGGAGGTATTCTTGCAAGCCCTCAGGGCCGTATTTGTCCTGCATCATCTGCCCGTATTCATAGATCTTCATGATGTCGTGCCGTTCCACCTTCTTTTCCGGGTCCTTATCGATCCATTCGTGCAATTCCAGATACTCCTTCCCAGTCCTTTGGCGACTGATCTCCACGTGTTTTTCAATGCTGGGCATGGTGTGTTCCTCCTGAGTAATTACTTTCTACGAAAGAATTCGTAGAGGTCGTCGAACAGAGCGAAACCTCGCTCTAACCGAGCTTCATCAGGTTTGCGGGACGCCACGATTCCGTCGAGCAAAGCCGAGACTCCGGCGGTTTCGGGTCTCTTGAATTTGGCTTCTTTGAGATCGAGGTCGTGTACGATCTTGCCGATTTCGGCTAGGGCCCTGTCACGAACGGCGAAACGCCGGACAAGCGCCTCGAAGGTACAGAGGTCGCCTTCGTGGGTAAACTCTCCTTCAAACATGTCGAATCGCAATTCCTCGGCCTTCGGACGATACCCCCGCTCGGAAACGAACCTGAACGAGGCATCAGGGTCTATGAACCGGCGAATGAGCCATGCGCAGGCGATGCGGTCCACGTAGACTCCTCGACGCGTCACCCACGTTCGTCCTCGGAACCGAGTGAGATCCGACGTGTCCAGCTCTTTCGTCCCTGTGTCCGTGCGACTCCGTGCTTCTGCGAGCCGAAACTCAATCTGTTCCAAGAAGGTCGAGGCGGCTTCGCGGCCGGGCGCCCCGAAAAAGTCCAGGCTAACGACAACCGAGAATCTCTTCTTGAGGCGCGTCAGGGCAGTCTCCACTTCGGACCGATCGTCGTGGGTCATTGACGCGCTTGGAGGCGCGGTGTCGAGAACTGCCTTGGCTTCATCGGTAATCTGTCCGTAGTCCGCATCACGCGCGCTCCGGAACAGACTTTCCACCTGGTCGTCCGTCAGCCCGTCCACAAAACTGGCCACGCAGATAGAAGCTTCCGCCCCCGACTGTACGATTTCCCTTAGGACCCATTGAAAATCTTCAAGGGTCTGTTCGTTCCTGGGAATCACGTAGACAGAGTTCTTAATGGCTACCGCGCCAAGGGCCTGCAGTTTCCGCCAGATTTTTACCCTCAAGTATCCGGGCTTCGGGGGGATCTGGTGGATGAGAAGCAGCCATTTTCCGTCCAGACATTGAGTCATTGCACACCTCTATGCAACACTTGACATGATAATGATGCAGATGTATCTTCTTGTCAAGAGTTCGATGAAGATGGGCGATGAAACTATAGGAATGAAGCTTATAGAGACCCTCTCCTGCGAGAACGATTTTCGACGAGCCCCGTTCCGGTAACCGAATGGACCATCTCGAATGGGGCAAACGAAGAGAAAGCATTGGCTATGTCAAAAAGAGAAGAAGAGAAAGGGCAGGTTGAGGAGGCCGCGACCGCGGCGTCAAGGGAAGCCGAGGCAGGAGATTCTTGCGCGCACATTGAGGACCCCGTAAGAAGGGGATAGTGTCGTGTATGCCAAATTCCGGTGGTGGGGGAGGCTCTCCCTTTTGCAAAGATCACGAGCCGCAGCTACCCCAGCACTGACCGAGACAGCGGGAGCCTCGGCGCCGCGGCGGTTCGACGATTTAATCGTCAGAGTCGTAGACTCTTGAGAGGATCTAATGGCTAACTCGGTTCGGGCACACGTCGCGCGCCTTCCCGGGTTTCTGGCGTTGCAGCGGAGCACGGTAGGCGTGCTTTCCATCGTGATCCTGGTGGGGATGGGCGAACGTATGGCCGAGCGGTTTTTGCCTATCTACTTGATGGCGCTGGGAGGTGGGGCTCTGTCCATCGGGTTCTTGAACGCCATGGACAATTTGCTGTCCGCTCTTTACTCGTTCCCCGGTGGCTACCTGTCGGATAGGATCGGAGGCAAGAGGGCGCTGGTGGTTTTCAACCTCGTGGCCATGGCAGGGTTTGCCATCGTGATTTTCGTGCCCACCTGGCAGGCGGTCCTCATTGGCGCGGCTCTGTTCATTTCCTGGTCTGCGATTTCTCTGCCTGCAACCGTGAGCTTGATGTACGAGGCGCTTCCCGCAAACAAGCGCACGATGGGCGTGACCATGCACTCACTGGTTCGCCGCATACCCATGGCCCTTGGCCCCATTCTCGGGGGCCTTTGTATAAGCGTTTGGGGAGAGCGTGATGGGGTTCGCATCGCATTCCTGGTAGCGCTCGTGCTGGCCGGAGTGGCCCTGATTCTTCAGCAGATTCTTATTGAAGACGGACGGGTATCCGACCCGACCAACGAGTGCGAACTCGTGCCTGAGAAAAACCCCTTCAAGATGTTGAGACTCATGAGTCCCCAGATGAGGGGGCTGCTGGTAACCGATATTCTGGTGCGTTTCTGCGAGCAGATCCCCTATGCTTTTGTGGTCGTCTGGTGCATGAAGGTTATCGCAGATCCTGTGTCCGCGTTCCAGTTCGGGCTCCTGACGAGCATTGAAATGGCGACGGCTGTGCTCATCTATATCCCGGTTGCCTATCTGGCCGATCAGGGAACCAAGAAGCCCTATGTGCTCATGACCTTTGGGTTCTTCACCCTGTTTCCCCTGGTGCTCATGTACTGTCGGACCTTCGAGTGGTTGATACTCGCGTTCGTCGTGAGGGGACTCAAGGAATTCGGGGAGCCGACCCGCAAGGCTCTGATCATGGATCTCGCTCCCGACACCTGTAAGGCCGGGATGTTCGGATTATATTACCTCATTCGGGACGTGTTCGTCTCAGTGGCTGCGTTCGGAGGCGCTCTGCTTTGGGAGATCAGCCCGGAAACCAATTTCTTGGTGGCGTTTGCGTTCGGAGTCATGGGAACGCTTGGATTCGCGATCTACGGAAAAGATCTGCGGAGCAGGCCGTATCCAGTGCGAGTCCCGTGACAGGCAGGTAGAGATCTTTCGCGTGACGTGCCGTTTTCTTCGATTTCAACAGATAGAGGAGACCTGAAGATGGCCGATTCTATAACTACCGAGGAACTGAAAGCCTTCATGGCCGGCGACCGCAAACCGGCGCTCTTGGATGTGCGAAGAAAAGCCGACTTCGAGGCTGTCCCAAAGAAGATCGAGAACGCTGTGTGGCTTGATCCGGAAAAGGCCGACGAGTGGATTGTTGACATACCTCAGGATAGACAGGTTGTGGTGTACTGCGTCAAGGGTGGTTCCGTAAGTCAGTCAATAGCTGATCGCTTGCAGCAGAGCCATCCCGATGTCAAGTTCCTTCAAGGCGGAATCAGGGCGTGGGCGGAAAGCGGCGAACCGCTGGAGGAATAGTCATGAAATGGATTACTCGTGAAGACGCGAAAGTCGACCGCATCGCTTGTCCATGGCTGATAAAGCGCTTCATAGACGAGGACGCGGAGTTCATATTCGTCCCGAAAGATCAAGTGGCCCCGGAGGCCGACCGCCAGGGCGCTATTCCATTTGACGTTGCAGGCATAGAACTCGGCCATGTTGACGGACGATGCTCCTTCGAGAGCATTTTGCTCAAGTATGGGTTCACCGACAACGTGGCGCTTACCCGTATGGCCGAGATAATCCATGCGGCCGATGTGTCCGCTGATCCGGCCGGATCAGCGGAAGGGGCAGGTCTCAAAGCTATAGCACATGGCTTCTCTATCCTTTATGGAGCCAATGACCACAAGAAGATGGAGCTTGAATTCCCCATGTACGATGCTCTGTATGCTTGGTGCGAAGATAAGGTGAAAAAGGCTTTCTGAGGAATATACGTAAATCCGATTCCAAGCTAAAGAGGTATGGCGTGGATGTAGCAAACAAAACGAAAGCCCCTTCGCTTGAACCGGTCTGTGAAGATGTCCCGCTGAAAATGGTCACGTTCCGGGAAGCATTTTGGGTCTGGGTCGGGGTTGCCCTCAATAGCTTCGGCGGGCCGGCAGGCCAGATTGCGGTTATGCACCGGCGCCTTGTAGAAGAGAAGAAATGGATCAGCGAAAGCCGTTTCCTCCACGCGCTCAACTACTGCATGCTTCTTCCCGGCCCTGAAGCTCAGCAACTGGCAACGTACATCGGTTGGCTTCTGCACAAGACTCCTGGGGGGATCGTCGCGGGAACCCTCTTCGTGATCCCCGGTTTTCTCTTCATGCTTGTTCTGAGCGTCTTGTATGCCGGTTTCCATAACCTGAATTTTGTTCAATGGCTTTTTTTCGGACTCAAGCCGGCAGTATTAGCCGTCGTCCTGGAGGCGGTCCTACGAATCGGCAAGCGGGCGCTGAAAAATAGAATGATGGTCATTCTGGCGGCTTTGGCGTTCGTGGCTATCTTTTTTTATGAAGCGCCGTTCCCTCTGATCGTTTTGTCCGCCGCCGTCATCGGCTTTCTGGGTGAGCGGCTCCGACCCGAAGTATTTGCGCTGAATCAAGCTACAGCGATTAATCCGGTTGCATGTAATGGACCTGCTGCGGATGCTCTGTTGGATTCGGGGACCGCCTCGCATGTCCGTCCTTCTCTCCCACGGTCCGTGGGTGTCCTATTGATATGGTCGGCCCTTTGGTTCGGTCCAATTATCCTGATATTTCTCCATCTCGGATCGCAGAGCGTTTTTTTTCAGCAAGGGGTCTTTTTTAGCAAAACCGCGGTCGTGACGTTCGGGGGCGCATACGCGGTATTGGCGTATGTGGCGCAGCAGGCCGTGGATTCTTACGGCTGGCTGAAACCTGGAGAGATGCTGGACGGGCTGGGTTTGGCAGAGACCACCCCTGGGCCTCTCATCCTAGTGCTTCAATTTGTCGGCTTCTTGGGCGCATACCGGAATCCGGGCGCCCTTGACCCCATGATTGCCGGAGTGCTTGCCTCTGCGCTCACGGTATGGGTGACCTTCGTGCCGTGCTTCCTCTGGATATTCTTCGGTGCGCCATATATCGAAGCGCTCCGCGGGAACAAGTCGCTTAACGCTGCAATGTCTTCGATCACCGCAGCCGTTGTAGGGGTTGTTCTCAACCTTGGCGTCTGGTTCGCCCTCAACACGATTTTCGGATCCGTTAGGGACGTGTGGGTTCTTGGCGCCCATCTGCAGGTCCCTGTTTTGGGAACGGCCAATCTGCCGTCGCTCTGCATAGCGATGGTGGCTCTGCTGGCTCTCTTCAGATTCAAGATCGGAATGATCCCTACCATTGCTGGATGTGCCGCGCTGGGAGTGGCGTACCATGCCATTAGGATGCTCGTGGGATAGGAAGAACGGAGAAACACCAAGGGAAGATGCGCATGTTCAGGCTGGATTTGTTGGGCTTCCGGCCTCGTGACCTTCTGATCGTTCGGCGCCTTGCTGCGGGGCAGAGTGGCGCGTGAGGTAAGAGACTATGAAAGACAATGTGAGATCTCCTTTGGAAAGCAGCGTGGTTGCCCCGTCGCGTGTTGTGGGGCCGAAGCACGCCAGCAAATATAACTTCTTCAAAGACTTGCTGGACCACAATCGCAGGGCCTTGACGCTTATGGCGGACCTGGAGGAGACGTATTACTCCAACCGTCCTCTTGTTAGTCGGCAAATTGAGGCTCACTACGATGCGCTCCACGAAGAGGTGGCGGCTATCGTCAGGCGCCTCGAGGGCTTGTCCGGGAAAGCTCGGCCGATGCTGTCGTCCGTATTGGCAAGTATTCAACGGTCGGTGCGGGACGAGCTTGCGCCAAAGATTCGGCCCGCAACCGAGTCCTTTGTTCTGCCGCTTGAGCGGATCGATTCCGATCACCTTAGATCTGTGGGGGCAAAAGCGGCAAACCTCGCCGTCATCAAAAGAGGGATCGGACTTCGCGTGCCTGAAGGCTTTGCCATCTCGGCTGCTGCTTATGAGCAGTTCATTACGGAAACAGGGCTTGTTGACGTGATCGACCGTGCCCTCGCTGAGATCGATCCGGACGACATCGAGAAGCTGGAGGCCGTTGGAAAGCTTATCCAGACTCGCATCATGGAAGAGAAGGCGCCGGATTCAATTGGGAAGGAGCTGATTCGGGCCTATGAAGACCTAGAGAAGAGAACTCATCCGGGGGTCGCTGTTGCGGTGCGGAGCAGCGCAGTCGGCGAGGACAGTGAAACTTCTTTCGCAGGACAATATACCTCTATTCTGAACGTGCATCGGGACAAGTTGGTTCAAGCGTACAAGACGGTTGTTGCGAGCAAGTATTCCGCCTCAGCGCTCTCTTACCGTCTTCTCCACGGACTGGATGACCGGGAAACGCCCATGTGCGTCCTGGTTCTCGCAATGGTCGACGCACGGGAAAGCGGCGTGCTCTATACTGCGGACCCGGTTTCCGGTGATGTCCGCCGCATGAAGATAAATGCCGTCAAAGGCATTGGTGAGGCGCTTGTGGGAGGAGAAGCGTCTGCGCACGCCACCTATTTGCTGGATAAAGACCGGTTTTCAGTTGTCGAGCAGGAGATGACCGCAGAAGACTCCACCGCGACTGAGTTGTTGTCGCGGTATCGTGATGCGGACAGACGCGACGAGGACGCGATCCTCCACCAGCTCTGGGATGGGGCCAAGATCCTGGAGAACCACTTTGGTCGTCCCCTGGACATTGAATGGGCCGTAGACAAGTCTGGCCGGTTGTATGTGCTCCAGTCCCGTCCTTTGCTCCTTTACGAAGAAGACGAGGCGTCAACCCAGCAAATCGTCCTAGATTACCCAGGCCATGAGGCGCTGATCGAGGGTGGCAAGTGCGTGTCCGCGGGAGCGGCTACGGGGAAGGTCGTACTTGTGGGAGTTGGGGAAACTTTTGCAGATGCCAAGCGGTTGGAAGAGGATGTGATACTGGTCACGAAAACCGCATCTCCACAGCACGCCAAGGTCATAGCCAAAGTCAAAGGCATCATTACGGATGTCGGAAGCATAACAAGCCACCTGGCTTCGGTGGCCCGTGAATTCGCGGTTCCGGCTCTCTTCGACACCCAGCGCGCCACTTCAACACTTGTTGACGGCGAGACGATCACGTTATGGGCAAGTCGGTCCCGGGTCTATGCCGGAGTGGTGGAAGACCTTCTACAATCGATGCGCCGGGTGAAGCGACCCATTTTCGCAAGTCCAACCCACCTGAAGATGCAGGCCGTCTTGGAGAGTATCTCGCCCCTCAACCTGACCGATCCGCAGGATTCAGCGTTCTCGCCGGAAGGCTGTCGAACAATCCACGACATCATTCGATTTACCCATGAGCAGGCTATGCGGGAGATGTTCGGCTATGGAGATGTGGCTGAACGGGTGACGGAAGCCGTCGAGATGAAACTGAGTATTCCTCTGTGGCTCTACGTTATTGATCTTGGAGGAGGTCTCCGGAAAAACCTCGCTGCCAAAGACACTCCCGATGCCCGGAGCATAGGCTCGATTCCTTTCGCCGCCATTTTACAGGGCCTGCATCATCCGGGAATCAACTGGAAGGCGACCGTCGGCATCAGCGCGCGGAATCTTATGGAACTGGTCGCCGGAGGCGCCGCGCCTCAGACGAAAGATGTCCTGGGCAGTCCCAGCTATGCGCTCATTTCCGACGACTACATGAACTTTAACGCACGGTTCGGATATCATTTCGCCACCGTTGACTCACTGTGCGGCGAAGATGCCGACCAAAACTATGTGACGCTTCAATTCGCCGGAGGTGTCGGATCCTATTACGGCAAGTCCCTACGCATCCGATTCCTTGAGGAGGTTTTGCGGCGACTGGGCTTCACTGTTCAGGTCAAGGGCGACCTGATAGAGGCATCCCTCTCTCGCGCGGGACGCAAGAGTATGGAGGAGGCTCTCGACCAACTGGGAAGGCTATTGGGATCCAGCAGACTCATGGACATGGGAATCGCCAATCCGGACGAAATTCCCATACTGACTGAATCCTTTTTCCGGGAGGACTACAATTTTCTGGAGAGAAAGCGACCTGACGAACCACCCGATTTCTATATAAACACGGGCCACTGGAGGCAGGCTGAAGCTGACGGACGCACGGTATGGCTTTCAGACGGATCTCAATATGCAACGTGGGTTTCATCTCGCGCGGCCGGGCTCATGGGAAGATTCCTAGGAAGCCGGTACCAGGAATTCCTGGATAACGTAGGCGCCTATTACTATTTTCCGCTGGCTGTCCGAAAAGGAAGTCTGCTCAACGAAGGAACAATACGCGTGAAGGTGAGGCTCCTTGCCGGCCTTATTGATCAGGCGGGCGGCATCGCCTTTGGCATACGAGACGTGGGCAACTATTTCGCATTCAGAATCAATGCGCTGGAAAACAATGCCATCTTGTTTGAATTTAAACATTCCAAGAGATTTCAGCTTGCCACGGTTGACCTTCCCATTGCATCGAACACCTGGCACGCCCTCCGCGTTGAGACATCCGAATACAGGACGAAATGCTACTTGAACGATCGATTGCTGATCGACCACAGAGCGGATCGGACGCTGGATGGATACGTGGGACTCTGGACAAAAGCGGACTCGTTAACTGAATTTCACTCCCTGGAATTCAAGTGACCATCTTCCCGCGTGCGCTTATGCAAAGCCGGCGAAAATTCTCGATCGCATCAAACCGGCTTTTGACCGTGAAATATGGTAACGATACCGCCGGTCATGCGGAAATACTCAGCGTCCGCGAATCCCGCGTCTTGCATGACCGTGACAAAGCGGTCGGCCTGGGGGAAGTCCGCCATGGAATCGGTAAGATATCGATACGCGGAGACGCAAGACATCACCTTGGTCACCAGAGGTATGACCATATTCGAATAGAGCCGGAACAACGGCTTCATGAGGCCGACCGGGTCGGTAAGTTCCAGGGTCACCAGAGATCCGCCCGGGCGAAGGACTCGATTGATTTCGCGCAAGCCCATGAGCCGATCTGTGACGTTGCGTATGCAGAATGCGGTGATTGCGCCGTCAAAGGAGTTGTCAGGGAACTGGAGATTCAGAACATCACCCGGGAGAAGCGACACCGCGTCGGAGACTCCAGCGGCTCGGACTTTTGCTCTCCCGACCGCCAGCATCCCTTCCGACGGATCTATTCCCACTACGCGGCAACCTGGCGCCTTTCTGAGTATCTCAATACACATGTCCCCGGCGCCGCATCCCACATCGAGGTAGAGAGCGCCCGGCCTAGGACATAGCCGGTCCGCCGCTCGACGTCGCCAACGACGATCAAAACCGAGGGAGAGAATCCGGTTTGTGCCCTCATAGCGTGAGGCTATTTTGTCAAACATCTCCCGGTTCTCCTCCGCGGAGACAAGGGAATCATGCGGCCTTCCAACGAAATCCTCTGTTTTCGTGGGCATATCCGTGCGATTTCCTCGGCGAATTAAAGCTCCTCGGTAGAGCCTAAATGAGTAATAACAGCCATTATAACTTGACTATCTTGAAACCCGATGTACATTTGACGCAGGTGCGGATGAATCGAGCCTGGATAAAGGGGGATATTGAAATGATGACCAAATACACGCCTCCGAAGGCGATTACCTGGTGGATCTCGCTCGTGCTGTGCATATTCGCCGTGCTTATCGCATTGCGCTTAGTGTCGATTCCTGTCCTGGCAGGATATACGGGGTGGGTTGCCATTGTCGGGCTGGTGCTGATGCTGGTGGCGACCCGAATCAGGGGCTTGTAGGTTCCGCCGACCTGCGGTCTTGCGACTGTTTCTCAATAGTCCGAAACAAGTCAGAGAGCGGCCCTTGCCTTCTCTGTCGCCCAGACTGAATCGTCCGTTTCCGGGATCTTCCTGAGGACCGCTAGCGGCACGGCTTCTATTTTTCGGTAAACCTCTCTCGGCGTTCGCTTCACACCGTCCACGCTGAGCAGGTCTTCGACCTTGATGCCGAAGTGACCTTCATTCTCAAGAAGGCACGGTCGGATCAAGTTCCAATCCGCGTCGGACAACTCCCTGAATTCTCCACCGTTCAGTTGTTCATTCACAACCTTCTTGTCGGGATCTCTGATGTACAGGGCTCCGCCGGACGCGAGGGAGAACAGGTTGGAACCGGGGTACGGCCTGTCGAGAAAGATGATAGTGCCGTCCTCGTCGCGGGTGAGTCCGTTTACGATGACAAAGCCGCCGCCGGCCAGGGGATCGCCGGCCATGAAGCTCTCAGCGAGGAAGTCCAGGGCAGTGCCGTTGATCACCGCCTTCGGCCTGCCCGCGGCATTGATCAGAGGCCGTCCCGCGGCATTGCCCAGAACGAACGTGGTTCCGCCCTTGGCGCCGTAAAGGAAGCACTGGCCCACATCGCCGTGAATCACCAGCGTTCCTTTTTTCATAATCTGGCCGATCTGGTCCTGCGCATTACCGTGAATATGGATCTCCATGCCATCGATGCCGCTGGCCACGTAGTCCCCTGAGGAGCCGTACAGATCGATGCGTATGTCGTCGGTTTTCGGGCCGAATCCGCAACCCTGGAACCGCTGGCCTCGCAGGTCGAACACGATAAATTTCTTCCATCCCATCTTGTGGGCGTCGGACAGAAGCGACGCGTCGCAATCGTCTCCTTCGGGAGAGAAATAGCGTGCGTCAACGATCAGGGTGGTTTCCATCGCGATGGGTGGGCGCAGGTGATGCCGGGTATCCGCGTCGATCAGGGCATAATGGTGCAATAGAGCCCCACCCGTGATCCGGGGCATGGTTCGCAGGATCTCGTAGAGCTGATTGGTGACGATCCGGACGAGCGCGGAATTCTTCTTATCTCCGAGAGGAATGCGTCGATCGATGAGAAGGGTGAGCGCGTCGAGCACGTGAGGCAAAGCTTGCGCGCTCTTGGAGGCCATCCGGCCCATCCGGCCCACAGCCCAGCGCAGAGTGTTGTAATCCCACCACGAAGTGTGAGTCCGAAAATATTGGAAAACGCGGCCGGCGTCTCCCCTTTCCAACGCGTCTTCGAGGGCTGAGTCGATATCTCTCGCCTGTTGCTCCGGCTTGCGGACAGCCTTGGTTATATCGAGCGGCTTGCGAGAGCTTACGGAGACAAATTCCCCGAACTTGTTCTGACAAACAAGCTCTCTTCCGCCGTTCTCCAGGGGCTGCACGCTGAACATAAAGGCGCCGCCGTCGTCGAAGGACCCCCCTCGCGCGTTCCAGTATTTGTCCGCGACCGGGCTGAAGCGTGGATCTTCATCGGCAAGCGACCGGAGGGTCGCGTCAATTGCCTGCTTTTCCGAGCAGACGAGGCCGATTTGAACGTCGCCGTCATACAGAGAGAAGACCTGAGGCCGCAGCATAGCGGTGTCGGTTATCCCGATGAGCTGATAGGTTTGTGTTTCAGGAATGTTCCTCGCGATAATGAAGAACCAAGGACCGTCAGGCGACGCGTGCACATGGGTGGTTTGAATCGAGTCATAGAGCCTTTGCTTCTCCGGCGGCAGGAGGTCAAAGTCCAACTCGGTGGTGGGCGCAAATGCCTCGATGATCACCTCCAACGGATAGCCGTACACTCGGTTCCACAGATCAAAGAGCATGACGCTCACCTCGGTGTCGGTCATGAAGAGCGGTTCCATGCCCCTCTGCCTGAGGTAATCCGAAGTCGCGTAATAATTTGCGAAGTCCCCGTTGTGGACGAGAGCTTCGTTCAGGCCGGTGAATGGGTGAGCGCCGCCCGGGTGCCACACCCGGCCGCGCGTGGGATAGCGTTGATGAGCAATCCAGACGTGTGCTTGCAGGTCCTCAAGCTGATAGTACTGGACCACGTGCTCGGCATAGCCCACGATTTTCAAAATCATCACATTCCGGCCGTGTGAGAGCACGAATGCCTGCTTCTCGCCGAGGGAGCTATAGAGCTGCTTGTTGAGCCGAAATGTGTTCCTGCTGACAAACTCGTCCTCTGCTTGACGTGGATCGATGCCGCGCAGGCCGGTCTCCTTGATGAACTTCTCCAGGGCCGCGGGCTTCACGCGAACAAATGCCCGCCATACTTCGGGAGGCCGGATCTCAAGGCCCTCGATGTCGCGGTAGTCACGGACATGCTCCAAAAGTTCCTCCTTGGCCACGTCAAAGTACGGGTCGAAACAGGTTTCCTTGAGCCCGGGGAGGCAAGAAGGTTCCAGCAACGCCACGTGAAGCATGTAATGTGAATCGAGTTCGTCCTGGGAAACTCCCAACCGATCGGGATTGATTCCCACTGCGGCGATTCCGCCGCCCTTGCCGTTTCCCCGGTTGTGCATGCGGATTGAAGGTTCAAAAATATGGCGGCCCGCGACAGGAATACTGCACGCAAAACCGGTAACACCGCAACCGCCCTCATCGGCCGTTTTGACATTCCTCTTCGAATCGATGGGGCCGCGCTCCCGCCGTCGGTTTGCAATGATCTTGTCAGCGAAGGAACCGTCGTATTTCATGGTCTACCTCAATAGATCGCCTCTCTCACATCGTCATCCTGCACGTTTGAATTGTAGTCCAGGTGCGCCAGAACATCGGTCCGACCCACGAGTTCGCGTATGCTCCTCATGCCGAGGCGATACAGGATCTCACGCAACTGGTCCCTCCAGCACCAAAGCATGTTGATGATGCGCCGCGTGCCCCATTCCAGATCCATCAACCCCACCAGCTCCGCGTCGGTGGTGGCTATGCCTCTCGCGCATCCCCGGCCGCTCTCGCAGTTGTGGCATCGCACGCATTCCAGAGCGACCAAGTCGGAGGTTCCGGTCACAACGCCGTCAGCTCCCAGCGCAATCGCTTTGGCGACATCGTATGCCGTTCGAGCTCCACCTGAGGCTATGAGGCATATCTCGTCCCGAATTCCCTCATCCACGAGGAACTTGTGCACCTTAGGAATCGCGTACTCAATGGGCATGGCAATATTCTTCTTCGCCACGTCCGGAGCAGCTCCCGTGCCGCCGTAAGACCCATCCAGGTGCACGATGTGGGCCCCCGCGTAATATGAGCCCACCGCCACCATGTCCACGTCCGATGGTGTAGAAACCTTGACCGAGACAAGCCCGCGCTTGTTGACTGTCTTGATCCAATCAATGTGCTTCTTGTGGTCTTCCACCGAGTAGACCGAATGAAACGGGAAAGGACTGAAGAGCGAAGAACCCGGCACAGTCTCCCGAATTCGAGCCACCGCGGGCGTGACCTTGTCGCCGAGCAAATGTCCTCCCAGTCCCGGTTTTGCGCCCTGGGCATACTTGAATTCAACGATCTTCACCCGCTGGATTGTTTCCTCACGGACGCCAAAAAGGCCTGTGGCTACCTGAGTAATGATGTGATCGTCAAACGGGTACAGGATCTCCGGGTACCCGCCTTCGCCGGTGCAACAGAAAGATCCCCAGGCCGCGTAGGCGCGAATACGGCTGAGCATGGTCACCTGACTTATTGAGCCAAATGACATGCCGCCCCCGTAAACCGGGATGGGAATATCGATTCTCTCGCAAGCGTCGTTCCTTCTGTTGAGGGTGATCGAGGTATCGATGTCATTCTTGTCAAGATCAGGTTTCGGAAGCCGTTTCGGAAAGGCAAACCTCAATCGATCAAACCCGCCTTGTGAACCGCCTATTCGGTACTCAAGGTCGTTCTTCGGCAAGCTGCCCGTCTCCGCCATGCGCCATGTGCTCATCAGGAGATCCGCGGTCCATCGCCTATCCCCCAGCGCCTTGACGGAAGGATTCACTCCGACGCGAATTGCCGAGACCGGACAATTGGCCATGCACCGATTCGACTTCTTGGAGCACTCAATACCAAGACACAAATGGTCTTGCGGTGGCTCCAGCTTGCTCCCACGCGCCCGAAAAACACTCTCCGGACAAACCACCACACACTTCAAACAGTGGTTACACGCGTCCGACACCACCACCGTATACTTGCCGATGCCGCGGCGGAAGCGAGACGGAGTGGCGATTACTTTTCTCGGAGGGACCTCACTCCAGATATTCCTGTAGCGCATAGCTCGACTGTTCCTCTTATCCCTCTCTCCCTTTGAAGAGCCTGGCGAAGGTGTCGGTTTCCAGGTCTTCGAAGAACATGACCCGGCCTTCTTCACCCCGCAGTCTTCGGGCCTCCCGTATGCCCATCGCGCCCATCATCTCCAGGCACTGATTGTGCCACGCGCCGACCAAGTTCACGATCCTCTGCGCTCCCCATCTCGGGTCGATGGTCGAGAGCCTGACCGGACACTCGCCGCCTTCCGCGCAGTTGCGACACAACCGGCATTCCAGGGCAAGCAGGAGCGGCAGATCTATGCCCACCACGTTGGCTCCGCACAGGATTGATTTGATCACATGCTCAGCCATGGCAATACCGCCGCTTGCCATAACAGTGATCTCATCTCTTACCCCGCGCTCCACCAGAGCCCCATGTTGAGCCCGTATGACATCCTTGAGGTGCCTCGCGTCCGGGACCCCGGGTTCGTACCCTCTCTCGTCGGCCACGAAGTGGATTATGTCCACTCCATGATCGGTCAGTTCCCAGGCGCGGGTTGCAGCGTCCACGGTGGCTGGAACTCGCACGGAAACGATAATACCTTCGTCGATCCTCTTGATCCGATCGAACCGCTCTTCCGTGTCCGAGCTATCCGCCAGCTCGACCATGCGGAACTGTCGTATCCATTTCCTGTCCCAGCCGTCAGTCTCCAGGAGAGGAACCAGCCATGATCTGAGATCGGACAGTGGCTCGACCTCGGCCTGCGGGATTATAGCAAGGGTTCCCAGCTCCGACGCGGCCAGTGCAACCGCATGCCAAACTCGTGAAGACATATCGCCGAACGCGGGTATATCAAACAAAACCGGTATGGGAACTCGAACCATGGGGAGAGGCTGGGTCGAGAGATTTCCTCTCTCATCGAACCGCAGATTGGCGGGCCGTCTGCCCAGATCCACCACCGTCGAGATGTACTCGCGACCGTGGATGCCGTCGCGCGTGGGCCGAACAATTTCGCTCATGTCCGTCCACATGGAATCGAAGCCTTTTCCCACGAACGCGCCGCCGTATCCCGCGCCTGACACGGGGATCTTGCCCGTCTTAGCTTGTTCCCAATTGGCTGCGACAACCTCCGGAGTGTACACGTCGTCGCCCAGATTCTCCCATTCGGGATTCAGGGCCTTGTGGATCAGTCGCTTGGGGCATCCCTGCACACAACGGAAGCAGTCTTTGCATAGCTCGTCTATGGTGTCCGCGTTTGTCTCCGCTGAAAACGTGCGCTGCCGGTAAACGTTGTACACGCACTCATGCTTCACGCATGACGGGCACTTGAGGCACCCTTCACCCCAATCCACGATGCCGGATCGACCGATCTGCGGGTATCGATTAGGCGTGGGGCGGACTTCGATGTGATATTTCTTCGGCATCTTCTTTCTCTCAACGAGATTGCCAACCCATCCGCCCTGGTTCCCGTTCAAAGAGTTCAGGGTCCGGTTGGGTCGTGGGCGCTCCCCGGGAAGGAGGGCGAAATCAGACTTTTGGCCGCTTATCCAGCCCTACCGCGGAGAGGATCTCGGGCACGTGTTCTTCCCATTCGATCGCCATGACATGGACGCCCGCAATGCCTTTGATTTCCCTCACATGCTGAATCGTCTCCACGGCGATCTTGATCCCCTCGTCAGCCTGCTTCTTCTTGGGAACGCCGGCCATACGGTTGATAATCGCTTCAGGCACATCCATCCCCGCGACCTTGGTGGCCATGTGCTTGGCCATTCCGGCGCTCTTGAGCGGCGTGACACCCGCGAGGATGCTCACTCTCTCCGTCAGGCCCATGTCTCTCGCCTGGGCTATGAAGTTTGAGAAACGTTGCATGTTATAAATGCATTGGGTCTGGATGAAGTCCGCGCCCGCTTGTACCTTTTTTGCGAGCCGAACCACACGCCATGCCGCGGGATCGGCAAAAGGATTGGCCGCGGCTCCTACGAACATCTTTGGTGGAGACTCAATATCTGCGCCACCGATCAAGGTCCCATCTTCACGCATGTCGCGAACGGTCCTCACAAGCTGGATCGAATCCAGGTCAAAGACACCTAGGGCTTCCTTCTGATTCCCGAAGACCTGATGATCTCCGGTCAGACAGAGAACGTTGCGAATTCCCAGAGCGTACGCGCCGAATAAATCGCTTTGGAGCGCAATTCGGTTACGGTCTCTCGTGGTCATCTGGAGGATCGGCTCATGCCCCATGTTCTTGAGGATTACACACGCCGCAAGAGAAGCCATCCTTACCGTGGCGGCCTGATTGT
Source organism: Deltaproteobacteria bacterium (assembly GCA_016875095.1). GTDB lineage: Bacteria > Desulfobacterota > Desulfomonilia > Desulfomonilales > Desulfomonilaceae > VGSG01. The sequence continues at coordinate 18,702 of VGSG01000035.1, read as the reverse complement.
CGGTGACATTGACGGCATCCACGTATCCGAAAAGAAGTTTGCCCTTTCTCTCCACCACTCCGGCATCCGAGCCCTTGGGAGGACCGCACTCTGCGGTCACCGCAAAATGCCCGGCTTGGAGAACTCTCTCAAGACGACTGTCGGTCTTCACGGTTTCTGATCTTCCCTTTCCACTCGTCGGGGCCCTCCGGAATGAGATGTGGACCAATCCACCGGGGGAACATATTCGGACAGCCTGTCTAACTCACCGAGTGTCTCCAAGCGGTTGATAATCATTTGCCAGCCACAGGAAATTCCGGGATTTACCTCGCATCGTCCCTCCTTGGACCCGCCGCACGGCCCGTTCATAAGCCTCTTCGAACAGCGAGTGACGGGGCAGACAGCGCCGAAGTATCCAAGCTTGCACTTACCGCAGCCCAGGCAGTTCTCCTGCCAGACGCCGCGCATTTCGGTCTCTCCGATGAAGAGCGTGTCCAGCGCAGGCAAGATCGGCTTGTCTCCGTACACCCGCGCCAGGGCCTGCACGCCCGCGCCGCACCCCAGCGAGAGAATCGCTTCATGTTCCGGAACCAAGTGAGCGATTTGTTCGATGAAATCGTCAACACATTGCCGGTCGAGGCATGCTTCGGTAATGCGAGGATTCCTGCTGTCCTGCTGGAATGAAATCTTCAGAGCCGCCCCAAGGAGCATGGTCTCACGATGGCCGCCCGCGGCGCACTCCGCCACGCAAGAGTCGCATCCAACAACCAGGATGGAGGAGTACCGATCGACCATCCCGCGTATTTCTTCGATGTTCTTCCGTTCGGCTACAACCACGGTTCTCCTCCAAAGCTCGGAAGCTTGTCGCGTCAAGTCCCTGAGGCCCCTCGTGAGCCCTTCCTTGGCGTCGGAAAGCCGGCGCCGATCAGAATCCGGTGTTCTGGAAAGAGGTCAGAGGGTCCTGTTGGGGAGGGAAACTTCCGAAGGTCCTCAACTTCTGAGAAAACTCCTCCAGGATGGAATCAAGAAATCCCAAATCCTTCGGCCGCATATGGGCAAACCGTATCCTGTCCGGTTCGATTCCAAGCTCTTCCAACCATGAGCGCGCATAGTCAAACCTTTTGTGAGAGCGGTAAGAACCTTCCAGAAACTGGCATGCCTTTTCCGCGCACGCCAGGACCAGGACGCCCTGGGCTCCGCCTGCGAGGGTTTTTAGCAAGTGGTGCGCTTCCACTTTACCGGAGCATGGAACGGCCACCAATCTCAGGCCCGGGTGCGAACGGGCGAAGCTCTTGCGCCCTCCGTTCTCGAAGAGGAGCAGGTTACGGCAGTGATATACGAGTATGTTCAAGGCCTTGTCATCCATCCTGAAACTCGGGCGCGCGAGCGACCCAGCCCACAATTTTTGAATATGCCACTGGGGACGCTGCTATTTCAAGCCTCTTTTTCTCGCGAACCTACTGGAGCGGGGATCGTTCCTTCAATAAGTAAGATCTGAAGCTACGGACCGGAATCGAGAAAAAAAAGCATGTTGCGTAAACTTTAGTAAAGCTAATAACAGGCTATCTTTTTTAGCATTTTCTTCTATTCTACACCCATTTACTATTAAATCCGGTCCTGCCGGCCTTGTCAAGACCGTCACCGTTTCTTGAGTTCCTCCATCAGGATTTGGTTGACCATCGCGGGGTTGGCTTTTCCTTGAGTGACCTTCATCACTTGACCCACGAAGAAGCCCATGAGCTTGGTCTTCCCTTCGAGATACTTCTCCACTTCGGAAGGATTGTCTTCCAGCACTTTGCGCGCGATCTCCACCAGCTCGCCCTGGTCTGAAATCTGAACAAGTCCTTTTTCTTCGATTATTGCCGAGGAGTCCTTTCCTGTGTCGAACATCTCGTCGAAGACCGTCTTGGCGATCTTGCCGGAAATACTGCCCTCATCTACGAGCCTGAGAAGCGCGGCAAGTTGTTCAGCGCTGATCGGGCACGAGTCGATGCCGTGTTCTTCTCCTTTAAGCCGCCTCATGAGTTCGGTCATGATCCAGTTGCTCACCATCTTGGGTTTGGGGAACAACTTGACGGTCTCCTCAAAGTAGAGGGCCAACTCGCGAGAGGCAGTAAGAACTCCCGCATCGTACGCGGGGATACCGAATTCATTCACGAAACGCAACTTTTTCTCAGTAGGAAGCTCGGGAAGCTCGCTGCGAAGTCGTTCCACCAGGGCGGGCTCCACCCTGATAGGGAGTAGGTCCGGATCAGGGAAGTACCGATAATCATGGGCGTATTCTTTGCTTCTCATGGACGCGGTGGTCCCTGTGGCGGAGTCAAAGAGCCGCGTTTCTTGAACAATGCGTTCCCCGGCTTTGAGTAGCTCGATTTGCCGATCGATCTCGAATTGCAAGCCTCGTTCCACGAACCGAAACGAGTTCATGTTCTTCAGCTCGGTCTTGATCCCAAGGGCTTGCTCCCCTTTCGGACGCACTGAGACGTTGGCGTCGCACCGGAAGCTTCCTTCTTCCATGTTACCGTCGCAGATGCCCAGGTAAACGAGCACGGCGCGGAGTTCACGGAGGAATGCCCCCGCTTCCTCGGGAGATCGGATGTCGGGTTCGGATACGATCTCGATGAGCGGGACACCGGTTCTGTTAAGGTCTACGTACGAAACCGGCTTGGTCTCGTCATGGATAAGCTTGCCCGCGTCTTCTTCCATGTGAATGCGCGTGAGTCCGATTCGTCTCTTGCCCTGTGAAGTTTCGATTTCAACGAAACCGTTCTCAGAAATAGGAAGCTCGTACTGTGATATTTGGTAGTTTTTTGGGAGGTCAGGGTAATAGTAGTTTTTCCTGGCAAAGCGGTTGAACTCATTGATTCGGCAATTGCACGCCAGGGCCATTTTCACGGTGAATTCGAGAGCTTTCCGGTTTAGGACAGGCAGCACCCCGGGCATACCGAGGCATATGGGGCACGTGTTGGAGTTTGGTTCCGCGCCGAACCGAGTCGTGCACGAGCAAAAGGCTTTCGAGTCCGTCAGAAGTTGTGCGTGGATTTCCAGTCCTATTACGGCCTCATAGTCCATGACGCATCCTAGAGCGAGGGCCTCTTCAGGTGATGATCGGTTTCTTTCTGAAATGCTGAGCTAAGCTGAACCAAGCGAGCTTCTTCAAAATGGGACGCGACGAGCTGAATGCCGATCGGCAGCCCGTCCGAGGAAAATCCGCCCGGGATTGCCATGCCCGGGAGTCCGGCCATATTCACCGGTATGGTAAAGACATCCGTCAAATACATCTGGATCGGATCGTCCATCTTCTCCCCGATCCTGAACGGCGGCGAGGGCGCGGTGGGACAGAGGATCGCGTCGCACTCTTCAAACGCTTTCCTGAAATCGTTGGTAATGAGCGTCCTGATCTTTGCAGCCTTCAGGTAGTAGGCGTCGTAGTAACCGGAAGAGAGCGCATACGTCCCAAGCATGATGCGGCGTTTCACTTCAGCCCCGAATCCTTCCGCGCGGCTCCGACAGTACATATCGATCATGCCATCGAAATTCTCCGCTCGAAACCCGTACTTCACGCCATCATACCGAGCAAGGTTCGACGAGGCCTCGCTCGGCGCGATGATATAGTACGCGGCCAAGGCGTAGTCCAGGTGCGGGAGCGAGAGGTCCACGAAAGAGACCCCGAGGCTCCGGTAGATCTGCCGCGCGTCCTTCATCACCCGATTCACGTCCGGATCCTCAAGTTTGTCAAAGAACTCACGAGGCAGGCCGATCTTCATGCCTTTGACCGGCTTGTCCAAGGAGTTAGAAAAGTTCGGATAATCTCGTGGCACAGACGTGGAGTCTTTGGGGTCATGGCCGCAAATGATATTGAGTAACAGGGCGATATCCCGCGCGTCTCGCGCGATAGGCCCGATTTGATCGAGACTGGACGCGTACGCGACAAGGCCGTACCGGGATACCGCTCCGTACGTGGGCTTCATGCCGCTGACTCCGCAGAATGCCGCGGGTAGCCGAATGGAGCCGCCCGTATCGGACCCCAAGGTCACCACAGCCTCGCCCGCGGCCACCGCGGCTGCAGACCCACCACTCGACCCTCCAGGGATCATTTCCACATTCCAAGGATTGCGCGTCGGGCCCCAGTGCGAGGTTTCCGTGGAGGAGCCCATAGCGAACTCATCCATGTTCGCGGACCCCAGAATCACGATCCCTTCTTCTTTGAGGAGTCGAACCACGGTTGAATCGTATGGTGGGTGGAAGTTGTGTAGTATCTTGGATGCGCAGGTGGTTCTGTGCCCCTTCCAACACATATTGTCCTTGATCGCGATGGGGATTCCGGTCAGCGGCTTTCCATCCCCGGCGGCCAGTCTGCGGTCGGCTTCTTCCGCCATTTTCACGGCTTCTTCAGGGCTCACGGTGACATAACAGCGGAGCTTTTCCTCGACCGCGTCGATCCGCTCAAGCACGGAGCGAGTTATCTCGACCGAGCTGGTTTCTTTAGTGCGGAGCATTTCCGCGAGCCGGCCCGCCGTGTATTCATACAGCGCCAACACCTTACTGTTCCCCTCTATTGCTGATCCTATTCTTCACTCAATGACCTTGGGGACTCGAAAGGAAGAGCCGGCCACAGCCGGGGCGTTCCGGAGCGCATCCTCGACAGAAAGAGATGGCTCTACCTTGTCTTCTCGCAGAGGAGTGAAAAGCTTCACCGGCCCGGCCATGGGCTCCACGTCGTCCGTGGGAACCTCGGCCAGCATGTCCATGTATTTCAAGATATCGTCCAATTGAGCCGAGTATTTCTTCTTCTCCTCTGATGTGAGAGCAAGCCGCCCCAGAAGGGCTACATACTCAACCTGTTCCGTTGTGATTTTCATTCCGAAAACGTCCTTAAGTCCAGCCTCGGCAATGCGTCCATTCTATCCGCGCTCCTCTGAAGCGCTTCACCATAACTCCCGGTTTCAAATCCTGTCAAGGATCGGTCTTGTCGCCTTTCAGGTATTTGTGCCAGAGGGCCCGGTGCGCATCGGGAGGGTTGAGCAGTCTTTTCATGGTGGCGGCGTCCAGAGGGCCCGCAGATGGGTGCGTGCTAAATTGGAGCGGGTTTCCCTCTTCGTCAACCAGGGCGTCCCATCGGAAGTGCCTGCCGGGAATCTTCTCTTCCGGCGCCCAGATAGGTTTGAACCCGGGTTTCTTCTGCGATCTGAAACCTTCTCCAAGCCCTACGGCTTTTGGGTCGCCGTGGCACTCATGGCACTGGCGGCCCATTCTGGAAATCGTGTGCGGCCCGTAGGGATTCCATACCAGCGCGGGCTTACCCGAGCCCATGGTTGGTATCTCGCGGTCAAGCAATAGATTGTCCTGGGCGTCCACATGCGAGACCACGTACTGATACATGGGGCGCATAACCGCAATCTTACCTTTGTGATCGATCCCGAGAGGAGGCCGCTCCCATCGGCGCGTTGTGTATCCTCTGAACCACGCCCCCGGTCGAGACTCGCCTGAGAGCCAGTCTTTCGTTCGGGGCAGGGTCCATTCATTCACGGGCTTGGCCGGCATCGCTCCGGTTTGCGGAGGAAGCGCATCCACCTCCGTGCCCACGTTTTGCTCCAAAATCGCCTGCGCCTGCGGATCGTTTTGCGTCGCGGTCGTGGCCCATTTCCAGTAGTCAGCCCTCTCTTCGAGCATCAAATGAAGGCCGTAATCCTGAAACGACCAGAGCGCATGGCAGGCCGAACATCGGAGGCGGTCGCGATGCGCTTGCACGCTGTGCGGCGCGGAATCGCCTTTCCAAAGCGGAATACGGCGATCGGCCCCTCTGATCAGAACGAGGGCTCCGTCGTGCCCCTTCATGACTGCCGGATGATCCCCTTTCACGTGACACCCTTCACAAGTGACCTTGACCCCAGAGTATGGAGACTGAGGAAGCTCACCCGTTCCGTGAATCTCGTCCAGCGTGTGGCAATCCACACAGCTCATACCCGCGCGAAAATGGATATCCGATGCCAAGCGATGATGTTCCGCCCCGTAGATCCGGGGCGTTTGCTTGCCGTTTACGAAAGGCGAGCGAAAACCTCGATCGAAATCCTTCTCGAAGAGGCCCACGAAATCAGCGCCCACATGATTTGAGTTATGACATTTGAGGCAAGAAGTCATACCTGCGGATCGCACGATCGCGTGCGGTCTGGGCTTGCCGTCCTGGCTGTTCGGAAAAGGTGAGTGGCACGCGGAGCAGCCCAAGCCGCGGTGTTCACCCCAACGCGCCGAACCCTTGGTATGCAAGTGGCATCGGAGACAGGAACGTCGAAGCAGATCGTCTCCCAAATTAGATGACTCGGAAGGATGGGGGATTTGCCGAAGGGACTCTAACGCCACGGTCGCATGGCGCGACGCAGGGTTCTCCTGGCCGTGGAACGCGAATCTGGCATGGTTGATCATTCGAGGGGCAAGAGCCATTGACGAGCGTTTCACGCGGCGCGCCTCTTCGGGATGACATTTTCCGCATGTCCGCTCCACTGAATCGAATCCGCCGGGGTCGGCGATGAGCCCGTCATGAGCTTGCTCCCGATCATCCGCGACCGGATTGCCTCCGTGGCATTGCTTGCAAGAAAACGCGTGCGATGGATCCATGGTCGCGTGCTGTTCGTGGCACTTGAGACAGGAGCCGGGCTCCTTGCAAGGGATCTGAGCAGGGATTTCCGGCGCCGGCCCCCACCACTGGGGATATAGCGGCTCACGAGGCGCGGACTCTTGCGGACCGAGAGGGATCAGAGCGGGCGCGGCAGGCCCGGAGGGTTCTGCTCCCGAAGGGGCCGACAACCATAGAGAAAACGCGATCACCGCGGCCGCGTAACCAAAGAGGACCAGTCGCCCTCCTGAATGGGGATGACTCATTATTGCTCCGCGGTGAGGCGCTCTGCCCCGGCGGCCTTCAAGAAGGGGAATCTTGGCGCCACCGGCGAGCGCTCGAAAGGCAGGGTTACTGCTTATACCTGAGCACAATGTTTCGAAGCTGCGTGGTGGGGAGCTGCCCTCCGCGCGGGTTCTGTCTTGCAAATTCGACCAACACCAGCTCTACAGCTCTCAAAGCCTCTGGGTATCTCGGATGGTTGGGCATGACGCCGTTGAGTTGCAATATCTGCCCGGCCGCGTCAACTTCCCTGCCGGGGGTGAGGTTCAAAGGATCGGGCCACCTGAGGGCTACAGTCCCGGGCGGAGGCTTCGGCTCGCCTGGTGGGACCTGTTGGCGCTGCTGAGGTGGGGGGAGCTGCTGAGGTGGCCCATACTGTTGAGGCGGAGGGAGCTGCTGCGGCGGGCCATACTGTTGAGTCGGAGGGAGCTGCTGAGGCGGCCTCGGTTGCTGGACTTGTCGAGACGGCTGCATTTGCTGGGGCTCCTGAAGTGGCTGAGTCGGTCTGGGCTGGATCTGCCGAGGCTGTTGCGCCTGTCGAGGCTCTTGGAGCTGCTGCGTTTGCTGCGGCTGACGAGGCTGCTCCTGTGCTCCTTCCTCGCGGCAATGGTCCGCGTTTCTGAAGCATTTGAGCCGACATTGATCGCGATAGTATTCGTCGTCAAAACTTCGCTCGCAGCATTTGTTGCAGTCATCTCTCGACTGCTGGCTCCACGCGAAAGGGGCTGTCAAAAAGGCCCCCACAAAAGCCAGGAAAAATAAGAAAGGAAGAATAAGCCTCAGCGAAGCCTCATTCCTTCCTGCCCAGTCCTCATTGCGTTTGGCAAATCGACCGATCACGACAGAACCTCTCTGGTTGTGCATTTCCTTGACGACCCCGGTAAAAAGCGACAAACGAAATCCAGAATACTGATATCACAAGACCGCTCGAAAGGAAACGCTGCCTCACAACGGTCCCGCTTCTCGGCTCCTGAAGGAAGTCAGGCGTGTAACCGCACAGAGGGAAAAAAGCGCGTCGCCTGGCGCTCCGGTGGGCCGTCCCGCCTGTTTCCCAAGCGGCCGCAGCGAAAAGGCATCTGGCTCGAACGGGTTGTCACCTTCGGCAACGCATGGTACGCTAGACCATTGAGGGATTGGGGAGACTACTCGCGGAGGTCCACGGCATGCAACAAGAGCGCAAGAACGTTGGTGAAGCGGTGGGTGATTTAATTGAGAATTTGGGTACAATCGGCCAATTCATGTTGAGTGAGCTTTGGTCGTTGAGGCGCTTGGGTTTGAGCAGCTCCCGCGAGGATTTCGTAGAAGCGCTCAACAAGGTAGCCCGTTCAATGAAGGAGTCGGGCAAATGGGCGGCCGACGACGTTGAAAGGGCTGCGAATGAGATAAAGAACAACTGGCGCCTCTTGAGTGAAGAGAACCGGCAGGAATGGGAGCAGTTTGTCGGCGAGTTGGAGAAGCGGCTGAAGACTCTGGGAGAAATTACCCAGGACACATTCAATCTGTCGGTGGATCAAGCGAAGAAGACTCTCGAACGGCAATGGACGGCAACCGGGAGGGTAGGGGAGGAACAACTAAAAGCTTGCCGGGAGCGGTCCGAAAAGATGGCGACGGCCTTCAGGGATCAGTGGTCGACCTTCCTGGACCAGATGGAAAGGACGGGGCGCAAGGTGGACCGTGCCATTCAAGCCGCTTGGGAAGAACTACGGAAGAAAGAATAATGTGCTTCCACATTCAAGCGGCAACGTTTTGCGCGCGTCGTCCTTCAAATGAGGGGCCTGGCTGCGGGAGAGGCGCCCATCGATGCTGGTGATAGGTCTTACCGGCGGCATTGCGTCAGGCAAGAGCACGGTTTCTCGGATGTTCGAGGAGGCGGAGGTTCCAATAATCTGCCTGGACGCGCTCGCACGGGAAGTTGTCAAGCCCGGCGCGCCGGCCCTTGAGGAGATCCGCAAGGAATTCGGCGACGCGGTCCTGGACTCGGATGGCGGCTTGGATCGAACCGCAATGGCGCGTGTGGTCTTCGAAAACCCGGACAAAAGGAAGAAGTTGGAGGCAATCATTCATCCGCGAGTAGAGCAGGAAAAGGACAGGATTTCCTCCGAACTGGAGCGGTCGGGGCATGATTTGCTCGTTTTGGATGTTCCGCTTCTCTACGAGGTGGGCTGGGATCGGAGCTGTGACGTTGTAGTGGTGGTGTACGTGCCTCGAATCGTGCAAGAGCAGAGGCTTCGTCAAAGAGACGGCCTCACGGAGAAGGATGCGCGTTTGCGTCTTCAGGCTCAGATTCCCATTGATGAGAAGAGAGAGAGAGCTGATTTCGTTATTGACAATTCCGGCGACTTGAAGGAGACGCGGGCCCAGTTTGAAGCAGTATTGGCGCAACTTCGCGTCATGGCGGCGCGATCGAAAAAGCGTGAGACGGGTTGGTGAGTGGTATGGAGAGTCTCATCGGGATAGCGATCTGGGTGCTCATCTTCCTTATCTGGTATGTTAAGAGCTACCCGGACAAGGTTCGAAATATCAACCCCTTGGCCAAAATCAAGTTGAATTGGCCGCCACGGAAGCCTCCCGCGCCTGCTCGCGAACAGCCCCGGTCGGACGCGAGGCAAGATTACCGATTCCTGGTGGAGAGAATCGAGCGAATAAGCTCCCAGGACCGCTTCGATGCAGCGGACGCGGCATCAATGGTGGAGTCGGCCAAGAAGCTTATGGACTTGGAACCGGCCAGTGGGCAGGTCTGGGAAGCCTTTGCGCTCGATGCGCTGGAGAGCGCGCAAATCACCTGTGACAAGTGCAAAATTCCCGTGGAAAAGAGCGTGAAGAAGACGGGAGTGAAGATTCAGTGCCCGAAGTGCAGACGATGGCTGGCCTTGAGAAACTCCAAGGTTACCATCATCAATCCTCATCGCACTGACTTAGAAGACTGGGAGCGCTAGGCGAGAATCGGCTCATTGCGGCGCGTCTCGTCTCCGCTGAAAAAACAGACGGGACGATTTACTCTTACAAAAGCGTCGCAATGGAGAAAGGTAGGGCCATGCAGGTCTACACATGGGCTGACATCTCAGAAGAACGCATCAACGAGAACATCACAAGACAGATGTTCTGGGGAAAGAATATCATGGTGACCAGGTGGCGCCTGGCGCCAAATGCCGCTCTACCCGAACACGAGCACGTTTCCGAGCAGATCACCATGGTGCACGAGGGCTCGGTGACCCTGCTCTTTCCCGGTGGCGCAGATGTGACTTTGGGACCGGGACAGATGCTCGTGATCCCTCCATCGGTCCCACATGGCGTGAAGATCGGCCCGGACGGTTGTGTGGTCACCGACCTTTTCTCACCTATCCGCGAGGATTTCATTCAGGGCAAGGCCGCTTATCTGAAGCAAGAGCAGCCCGGTCCAGGTGGCAGTCAAGATCCGGCTGCCCGGGATGAGCGAGCGTACGAGAGACTCCTCGGATTCCTCAAGGCCGCCGGTATCAAGGTGACTCTGGACGAAGTGAAGGAAGTGCCGCTGCATATACTGGCCCGATATGCGTACGAGAGACAATGCTTGAGCCTGGGCGAGTTGCGGGACGTGCTCGGCATGGATAAGCAACAGGCCAAGGCAATGCTGCGCGAGTGGAAGCATGGCGACGACCATAGCGAAGCCAGCCTGGCGAGGAGTCTCCAGAGACAGGTGATCCTCCCATGGGAAGTCGGCGCGGAGTCTCGCCATCCCTCAAATCCCTAAGTCCCACGGCGAGAAATCAAATCCTCGGTCCCTGAGCGCCAATGGATGACCTGAAGATAGCGAAGATCAAGACGGCCATCAGGAGCAATTTTGAAGAAAGCCCGGCGATCTACCAGGCTTTCGAAGAGAGGCGCGGCTTCTTCCGAAACCTGAATGCGAAGCTCCTGGCAAGGATGGCAATTCCCGCCGGAGCGCGGATTTTGGATGTGGGCTGCGGCACAGGCGCCAGCTCGATCCACATGCTTCAAACAGTGACGGACTCGGAAGTGTGGGGACTCGATATTTCGCCGGCTATGCTGTGCGCGGCGCGAGAGAGAGGGGCCCACATGCCGCGACTCCATTTCGTGGAAGGCGACGGGGCCAGGCTGCGTGACGCTGTTGACGGGCCGTTTGAAGCGATTGTTTATAGCGCCTCGATCTTCCTTATTCCCGACTACCCGGAGAGCCTCAAGCAGGCTCGAGAGCTCCTCAGACAGGGAGGGAAGGTCGGGTTGACCTTTATGAACGGGTTTTATCAGTCGGATGGTGAGAACGCTTTGGCCGGCGCGGATCGGGCCGCGCAGGAGGGACTAAGCGTCAAGAGGCCCGTGAAGCTGGCGGAATTCGTTGAAGTGTTCGCCGGCATTTTCCACGACCCGCTCACGTGGCACGAGGATTTGCGCTTGCCCGTGAACGTGGTGCGAGAGTTCTTCTCTGTTCCGGCCATGTCAGCAGGGCTTTTCCCAGGCTTGCCCTATGATGAGCGTCTTCTTAAGGTTCAACGCCTGTTTAACCGCCTATCCGACCGGGAAAATTACTTCAGGTGGAATTTCATGGTTGGGCAGGTGACTTAGGCTGACCGTCGGTCTTTTTGCTATCCAAATCTTTCTTTGCCTGCTGATATAGATCCCTGATCTCGTCTATTCTTTTCTCCGAAATTTGATGCCTACCGGATTTGTCTGCAGGCGGCTGGTTCATCTGATGACTTGCCCACTGATCCGGCGCGCTCGGCCGGCCTACGGCATCCCCCTGGGCAAAGGAAGGCACTGGGACGCAGCACAGGCACAAGAGAACGAGCACGCAGAGGCAAATGGGGAATAGTCTCATAGATTTCTCCAGGGACCGAGATCTTAAGCACGAACGTCAATACCACAAAACGGCTGTAAATCCAACCAGTTTGTCGGAATCACGGCAAGAGCGTCCGAAACTTCCCGTGACTACTTCGTGTCGGACCACTTGCCGTAGCGCTCTCGAAGCACACGGTGGAGGATCTTGCCGGTGCCCGTCCGTGGCATTTCGTCGTCTGTAATGAAATCCAAAGTCTTGGGGACCTTGTAACCGGCTATCTTGTTTCGGCACTGTCGTTTGATCTCGTCCCTAAGGCCGTCAGTCGGCTCAAACCCGTCCCTGAGAATGACAACCGCGTGGACGGCCTCTCCCCATTTGTCATGCGGCAAGCCGATAACGGCCACGTCCTTGACCGCAGCATGACTGCCCACCGCGTTTTCGACCTCGGAGGGGTACACGTTCTCACCGCCGGTTATGATCATGTTGGCCTTGCGGTCCACCAGCACATAGAAGCCGTCCGGATCCCGATAGCACATATCACCTGCCGTGAACCACTCACCCTGGAAGACCTCTTTCGTCTTCTGAGGAAGATTCCAATACTCCTTGAACAGCATCGGGGTCCGGGCATAGAGTTCGCCCACCTGGCCGTCAGGAACTTCGTTTCCGTTTTCGTCCAGGACTTTGATGCGATCGACGCCGAAGATCTCCCGACCGATGGTCCCCAATTTCTTGAGCTGCTCCTCCGGCCTGCACAGGGTGACTAATCCCGCTTCCGTGGAGCCGTACGCCTCCCACAGCTCCGCGTTCCCAAAAAACTCCATGATTGCCACCTTGGTGTCTTTCCTTGCCGGAGCGGACGAGATGAGGAGCTGACGCATGCTGGACACGTCGTACTTGCGTTTGATCTCGTCTGGAAGCGAAAGGATCATGATGTAGTGGGTCGGAACCAGCGACGTAAAAGTAATCTTGTGCTTTTCAACCGTGGTCAGGAAATCCTCCGGGCTGAAACTCGACTCGTTGTACACGCACACCGGGGCTGAGAGCAGCGTATAGCAGAATGAATAAAAGATCGAATTCACGTGGCACATGGGCATGACCATGAGGGGCTTATCCGTGGGCCTGACACCGGTGTTGGCTATGTTCAGGTAGTACTCTGCAAGGTAGCTCTCGTGGCTGCGCACCACTCCCTTGGGTTTCCCGGTGGTGCCTGAAGTGTACATGAACGTCCAAGGGTCCTCAGAATCGAGCATGATGTCGGGTTCGGCAGGGGAAGCCGAAGCCAACCATGCCTCATATTCTACGTACCCCGGCGGGACAGAGTCTCCGGGCGACCCTAGGTAGATGTAGTTCTCTTTGGGAACGGGCAGCTTGTCCCTCACACTGTTGATTGTTTCGACAAAGGGCTTCTCCACGATGATGGCTTTGGCGGCCGCGTCAGTGACGATGTAATCAATTTCCGGAGCCGCGAGCCTGAACATAAGAGGGACACTGACTTGTCCTCCTTTGGCGCATCCCGCGTACATTTCCATCCATTCCACGCGGTTGAACGCGATGATGGCTACTCGGTCGCCGTACCCGCATCCCATGTCGGTCAAGGCGTTGGTAAGGCGGCAGCTTCGTTCATTCCATTCCTTGAACGTGAAGTCTCGGTTCTTGTCCTGGCAGCCGAGCTTATCCGGATACTGAACAGCCTGCCGAGAAAGGACCGTGCCCATATCGACCCATTTGCTTACCGTCATCAAAGCCTCCTCAAAAGCCGCGTCTCTTGAAATCAACTACCATAGCTAAGAGCCACAACAAATCATGGAAGTTCTCAGCTCCGAGGTGCGCTCCGGGGCTTCGTCTCGGAGATGGACCCCAAGAGCGCATCGTTGCGCAATGGTTAGCAGGGGAGACTCATCTCCACTTCAAACCACCCCATACGTAGACTCGACCAGGGGCGCCTCACGCCGACAACTTCCATGAGAAAATCAACGTGCATGCGTTCAGGGAATCCGGTATCAGGACTTCGGTTCAGGCGGAATGATCCGAGCCGGTTCAATGTCCCAGGCTGTCTTGATTCCCTTACTTTCCTGTTTTCGCTCTATGGCGTCGCGTATCCGTTCAGGTGTCAATGGATAGTGGTTAAAGTAGATGCCCAAGGCGTGGCCCACAGCGCAGCAGTAAGCCTGAGCGGATGACATGGCAACGGACATGCCCGCTTCCTTGGCCCCGTAGGGCCCGCCGGGATCGATTGTTTCTACAATTATGGGCTTTATTCGGGGCATTTCCTTAATCGTGGGAATCTTATATTCCAGCATGGTCGGGTTGAGGCAATGTCCATTGTGCCAGCGATGTTCCTCTGCAAGCATGCCGCCCTGGCCGCCCATAGCCACCGATCCCTCGAACTGGCCTTCCACGATTAAGGGGTTGAGCGCGAAGCCGCAGTCCTGTGCGCAGGTGACGTCAAGGGCTTTTACCTGGCCCGTCTCCGGATCCACTTCGACCTCGGCGACGGTGGCGCCGAACGAAAAAGCCTGGGAGAGCTGGCCGCTGGGGTTCCCGATCCATTCACGCCTCTGGTCCACGTCCGGATTGAACGCTCCTCTTCCCATGATCGGGCGACCGAGCAGGAGCGCCTGCCGCACAACCTTTGGCAGCGGCACGCCCGCGTCCGGCGCTCCACGCACGAAAATCTTGCGATCACGGGCCACCAAATCCTCCGGGTCGGCCTCCAACATCTCGGAGGCTACCTCGAAGAGCTGAGCGCGGGCGTCTTCCGCGGCGCGTTTTACCGCATTGCCGCCACCGAATGTGGAAATCATGGAATAGCTGCCCGCGTCGGTCGGGGTGCTCTCCGTGTCCGCGGAGATCAGTCTGATCTCGCTCATGGGCAGACCGAGTTCCTCAGCCGCGATCTGGACGAGCATGTTGTCATTGCCCTGGCCGTTGTCCACCACCCCGGAGATCACGGTCGCGCCGCCGTCTTCGTGGAACTTGATGAAGGCTTGCGAGCCTCCTCTGATCCCGAGGGGGAATCCTGTCTGCACGGAGTTGACGCCCATGCCGATTCCGCGATTGGGAACGGATTTCTTAAATTTTGCCAGAAAGTTGCTCTGTTCTGCGGTCTGCTCGATGCACTCCACCAGGCCGCAGCTCGCAACGTGCGACCCGGTGGGCGTGGTTTCCCCGGGCCGTCGAGCATTGACGAGCCGCATTGTGACCGGGTCAATACCCAATTCTTCGCCGATCATGTCAAGTTGCGTGTCCACGCCGCACGCGAACGAGCGGCCGTGAATGCGTATCATGCCTCGCACCGGCTTGTTGGTATATATCCGGTATCCGTAGAAACGCACATTGGGGACGTTATACGCCTGCTCATGGCAGAGAAAGGGGACTGATGTGGCAATGGGGCCGGTGCTGGAATACGCGCCTCCGTCAAGCCAGCAGATGGATTCACGAGCGAGAACTTTACCGTTCTTATCCACTCCTGTCTTGTGGGTGGTCAACATGGCGTGGCCCATACGGGTGGCTATTGTGTTCTCTTCGCGCGTGTAGACCAACTTCACCGGTCGCTGAGTCTTTATGCTCAGCAGGCTGCAAATGAACTCAGCCGGGAACACGTCCGACCTGCCGCCGAACGCTCCGCCAATGGTGATTTTCCGAACATTTACCTGGGAAAGGGGGAGCCGCAGAGCGTTGGAGAGCGCTTTGGCCTTGGTGTGCGGGGAAGCGTTCGGCATCCAGATCTCAACGGACCCGTCCGCATGGCAGTTAGCCACCACAGCGTATGGCTCGCTCATGAAATAGGAGTCTTCTTCCGCGAGAAACGTGTCTTCTCGCACCAGGCGGCAGTTCCGGAACGCTTCATCCACAAGGCCGACTTCGATTTTCACTTCCACGTTGATGTTACGCGGGTATTCGTCATGGATGCGCGGGGCGTCAGGCGCGACCGCGGACCAGAAGTCGAAGACGGCCGGCAGGGGCTCGTAATCAACGAAGATAAGCTTCAGGGCCTCTTCCGCAGTCTCTTCATCCACCGCGGCTACCGCGGCGACTTCGTCGCCCAAGTATCGCGCCTTATCCACGCAGAGCAATTGCTGATCACGGGTGTATCGAAACACTCCCCACTTTTCGCCGGCCGTGTCCTTGCCGGTGACAACCGCGTGCACTCCGCGGAGCTTTTCCGCGCGCGACGTATCCACATTGAGGATTCGAGCGTGAGCGTGCGGGCTGCGCAGGACTTTGGCCACGAGCATGCGGGGAAATTTGAGATCCGCGGTGAACAAGGCTTCCCCGGTGACTTTTGCCCTGGCGTCAATTCGAGGGACGCTCTTGCCGATCAATTTGTAATCATCATCGGGCAATATCATCCTCCAGTTGAGAAAGGTCCCGCATGGGCGCCCTGCGGGGACGCGCCAAGTGTTCCGACGCCTTAGTCCGGTCAGTGCATCAGGAAGGATTGGTGGGACAGGCGTCTCGCCTGTCTGTTGAGGAATGACAGGCAGGATGCCTGTCCCACCAAAGCCATGAACACGCGATCGTATTTGCGCAACAAGGGACTAAGAGCCCTCGTTCCCGACATCACCGTCTCGGGCGGCGCGCACTGCTTCCAATATCTTGGCGTACCCGGTGCAGCGGCAGAAACTTCCGGCCAACGCTGTCTTGATATCTTCATCGTTCGGCTGAGGGTTTCGGTCCAGCAGCGCTTTGGAAGAAAGGATCATTCCCGGCGTGCAGAACCCGCACTGCACGGCTCCTTGCTCCACAAAAGCCTCCTGGAGTGGATGGAGACGGCCTCCCGTGGCAAGCCCTTCGATAGTAAGGATCTCAGCGCCGTTCGCCTCCAATGCGAGTGTGAGACAGGAGCGGATCGGTTCATTGTTCATCAGAACAGCGCACGCGCCGCATGCGCCTTCTGAACAGCCTTCCTTGACGCCGGTGAGTTCCAAGTCTTCGCGGAGCACGTCCAAGAGCGTAGCGTTCGGTCTGACAGCGAGTTCAACCTGCTCGCCGTTAACTCTCATGGTCAGAAGGTGTTTCTGCATGTCGGACCTACGGAAGAGGTTTCTCAAGCCAATCCGAGAGCTTCTCCAGTCGCTCTGCGCGCGAGAGCGCCGGCCATTTGTATTCGGTATTCCTTCGATGCGCTCGCGTTTGCCACCACAACGCCTTCCGCTACTCGGACCGCCGCATCCTGGGCCAGGTCGAGCGCCTCTCGGGTGGGAGCCGCGCCCTTCAACCGGGCCTCCACCTCGCGCAGAACCATGGGCGCCGGTCCCAGCGCGGCAATCACCAAACGAAAATGCTCCAGCTTGCCCTTTTCGACGATCGCAGCAGCAGCGGCATTGACGAGCGGGAAGTCAACAGCCGGTCTCAGAGCCAACCGTTGATACGACCATGAGATCGGCGCCCACGGGAGCGGGATGCGGATCTCGGTCAAGATCTCTTCAGGCATAATGTTCCAAGGGCTCTCGCCCCTGCCGGTAAAGAACTCCGCCAAAGGCGCCACACGCTTCCCGCCGCCGCCGGCAAGGGCCAGTTGCGCCGAGAGCGCCAGCAGCGTCGGAACCGTGTCGCCCGAACAAATGGAATGACAGGAATCAGAACCTTCCAGCGCCAGGCAATCCTTGCCTCCTGTCCGGTGGCAGAGCCCTTTGCTCATACGCCAATAATGAGACTGATTATAGAAGATGCACCTGGGCTGCAACAGCAGGTTGCCCCCGATGGTTCCACGAAAGCGCTGGATACCTAGAGCGCCGATGGAATCGATGGCCTTGACCAGGATGGGAAAATGCTCGTTCACCGCGGGATGAGACGCCACCTCGGCGAGCGACGCCCCAGCGCCCAGGACCAACGCATCATGGGTTACTTCTATCCTCTTGAGTTCGGCGATATTGTTCAAGCTGATAACGGTCGCGGGAGAGAAAAGCCTATGCTTGAAATTCACGATCAGGTCGGTTCCACCGGCCAAGATCTGAGCTGCGGCGCCCTGGCCGCGCTTGATTTTCAGGGCCTCGTCAAGTGTGGAGGGGGCTTGATACTCAAAGGGAGGCAAGCGCATTGGCACTCCGGCCGTCGCCACAGAGATGGTCGAGCGCGAAGATCGACGCCCGCGGATTTCGTGATCAGACCGCTGAGCTGGGATGCAACAGGCTTGACACGACCGTTGATCTCGGATTATGTGATGTCAGAGGACCAGTATCCTTCAGGGCTTCCATAATAGGCGCTCATCCTACCACTGTCAACACCATTGTCCACTTGGTAAGGAGAACTCAGCGGATGGATCTGTTCAAGAATATCACGGTGCTGTCTCTTGAGCAGGCTACGGTCCTGCCGTACCTCACCTATCGGCTGGCCATGGACGGTTGTCGAGTAATTCGCCTGGAGCACCCGGTGTACGGTGACCCTAATCGACTGGTTGGCGATCCGTTCCTCCCCGGCGAAGAACGCATGAACAGCTATTTCATGGCCATAAACGCAGGGAAGGGGGCGCTGACCCTTAACTTGGCAGAACCCGGAGGGCAGGAGCTGCTACTGAGGCTCATCAGGGAACTGCACGTAGACATCTTTGCGACCAATCAACTCCCCAAGAACTACAAGAAGCTCGGTATAGACTACGAGACGCTCAAGTCCGCGAAAGAGGACATCATCTGGCTTGGGGTAACCGGTTTCGGGCCGGAAAGCAATGAAGCAGCGTATGACCCCATCCTCCAGGCCAGGGGCGGTCTCATGGAGCTTACCGGCGAGCCGAAAGGAACCCCGCAGGTAGTGGGCATTCCGCTGCCGGACATGGGCACGAGCGAGCATTGTTACGGACTGCTCATGAAAGCGCTCTTCGTCAGAGCCATGACCGGCCGCGGATCAAAGATCGACATGTCCATGTTCGAGAGCACAACATCATGGCTCACTGTGCCCGTAACCATGACCGCGGCCTTCAACAAGCGAATCTCCCGCCGCGGCAACACTCACGAGTTCTTTGCGCCGGTTTCGGTCTATCCCACGTCCGACGGATACGTGTATATCGCGGTCGGAAACGATAAGCAGTTTGGCGCAATGGCCGCTTTGCCGG